>NZ_JBGOOD010000016.1:0-78056 GCF_041439475.1 Vibrio sp. 1S139 | reverse complement strand
ATTTCACAATAATTCATCAATCTTAATTAGATCACATTTTTACTTTAATTGGTATTATTCCGGCACATATCAGAAAGCCTAGTCTGACGACTAGGCTTTCGTCGTTTCCAGTATCTGAGTTTAGTATTCGTCTTCGAGTTTTGTAGAAGCGTTCTCCGTTCGATGATCTCGAGCTCTGATATTCCGACATTTATTATCAAGCTCTGCTCTCTCTAACAGCGCTTGATTACGTAGGTTTATATTTGTGGCTATTGATTCGATGATTAACTTTTCCAGAGCGTCTTGAAAGCTCTATCTCCTACCAATTTGAACTGGCTGATAAAAATGCCTCGTTTCTAATAACAAGGTTTTGTTGGTCGGTAACTCTTGCTATATCCCTTCTACTTAATAGATGAATCTACAGGCAGTTACGTGAACTCCCCGGTTATAACGGTTTATAGTTGGAACATTGATGTCTATTTAATTGTTAATTCAGCGTGATTTAAAGTGGGTATCTGTCTGCGGGTAAATATCTTTAAACGCCTTCTTTCAAGGTGAGACTCATTTAATCTTGGGCTTAAAGGTGTCACTTTTCTCTATGGCTCTTCCTGAGTCTCTTCTCTGGGGTTGTTTATAAGAATGGTAAAACTACGTACAGACATAATTAAAGTCGTTCTCCGTCTGTTTGAGAGGCCCGATTGAGCAATTTCATGATTAGTTGGTTTGGTAGCATTGGATGGGTAGGGTTCGAGGCGTTTGGTTTATAGGTATTGTAGAAGTTATCTAGGGATAAGTAACAGATACAAAAAAGCCGATGTTAGACATCGGCTTAGTTTGAGTCGCTTAGAGTTAAGCGGGTTGAACTAGAGCGAGCGCTTTACGAGAAACCTCGTGAGCTGCTTTCGTTAAGTTTTGCTTCTCTAGTGCGTCAGATAGGTATCCGTAATCTGAAACATTTGAGCGAAGTGCTAGGGCTTTTTCGAAGTGGCTTTGTGCTTCCGCCCACTTCTGCTCTCTTAAGTAGAACTGAGCCAGCGCGCTGTGTGCTTCGGCATTACCACTGTCTTTACTAATTGCACGTTCTAGCATGACCACTACTGGGTGGTGATCGGATAAGTTCAGCTCTGGAAGCAACATGTAGAGTTCATTTGACCCACTCTTTGCAATGTTCTCTTTGATCACAGTGAAGGCTTCTGAGTCAGCTTTGCGAGCGATAAGTTGCTTCACAAAGCAGGATACAAGGTGCGAACTTTGTTTCTGTTTTCTTGAAAGCTTGTTCCAATGGCTGATTAAACCTTCGCTACCTTGCTGTTGTGCCACATCATGAAGTAGCCCACATTGTGCTTTCTGTTCTAATTCACGTTGCTCATCAGCTGTTAGAAGTTTGTTCTTAACTAATTTAGGAGTTAACTCTAGCAATGGCTGCCATAACTTCAGTTGCAAGTAAGTGGCTTTTAACAGGCCAAGTACAGCAGTGTTATTAGGGTATGTGCCTTTTAGGGTCGAAAGTGTATCGAATGCAGCTTCGTAGTTTGACTCGCTGATTTGCTGTTTAGCTTTAGTTAGCTCAACCGCTAGTAGAGAGTCGTCCTGTTGGCTAGCAAGCTCGATGTACTTATCTCGCTCACTTGTATTACCTTGTTCGTGTGCCGCTTGAGAAGCGACTAAATAACAAAGTAGAGGCATGTCGTGATGGTTAGCCCAACGAGTTACTTTCTTCTCAGCGCCTTTCCAGTCACCTTCAAGTAGCTTGATAATGCCTTCATTGGTATAACGACGAGAACGTTTCAGCTTACGAACACTGAACCAGTTCCAAGTTGTCGAGCTTGCGTACATAAGCTTTTTAAATAGGTACTCTAAGCCGAATAGAGCCGCTAGAAGAGCAATGACAAAGATAACCAGTGTTGTCACGCTCATCTCAATAGTCTTATTCGCAATTGAGATCAGAACGTAGCCTTGTTGACCAGAGAACTGAGTACCAACAATTAACCCAGCACCTAGAACGAGAAAAAGAAAAATCCAACGAATCATTATTTTTCCTCCGTGGTCATAACGGTGACTTCACGACGTAGGCGCTCACGTATCACATCTGACAACTCATTTTGAGATTCAAGCTTTACAGGGTATTTCACAGAGATGTTCTGTTCACTTAGCTGTTTAATCGCTTTCTCAAATTCAATCACTGAGTTGTTATCTTGGTTTAGATACGCTTTCGACCACTCGCTAGCGGTACTAAGAGCTGCGCTATAGAGTTCACCTTGTTCTTTGTAGACGGCGCGAATCGCGGTTTCTAATTTACCTTTGATGTTTTCACGCAGGTAGAAGTGTTGTTCAGGAGAGAGTAGAGGGATAACTTCGCCATCACGACTACGGAAGGTAATGAAGTTTTCTGAGAAGTCTTTCATCGACGTCATCAGGTTGTTCTGCCAATCATTAATATCTTGCGATACCGCTTTTTTCTCAACAACCGCAGCTTCCGGAAGAATCGCATTGGCAAGCGGCAGTGTATCGACTTGCTGTTGCAAGCTTGTGATACGCAGAACTAAGCCGTCACGGTCGATCAGAGGAATAGTGCGAAGCTTGGTAATGTCATTGGTCATTGATTGACGCAGTGACACTAAGCTCGGGTCATTCAGTGCGGCGATACGTTGATCGGCGCTTTCCATTAGTTTGGTTGCACTAACGGCATCATGCTCGAGGAACAGTTTACGTCCTGCTAGTTTCACAAGGTAATCAGCTTCAGCAAGCAACCAGTCATTCGGGCGGCGACCTTTCACGTCAGCCACTGCTAACTGCAGGCTTTGAATGCTCTTCTGCTGTTGAGATTGCACGACCTGAGTTTTCTCCACCGCGTGTGAGGCTTCTTGGATAGTCTCTTGCTTGATGGTTTGTAGGTCTTTATTTACCGCAGATTGGGTATTTTGAAGTTGTGCTTGAAGAGCGGCTATTTGAGCCGAGTATTCAGCGCTCTTTTGCTGCATTTGAAATGCGATACCGCCACTGAAGATAATTGAAATAGCGATCGCAATAGCGCCTAGTTTGACACCGCGCTTACCTTGCTTTTCTGCTTTCTCTATTTGCTCTTTATGCTCAGCTTGAGGCTGCTCATTTTTAGCGGTATTTGAAGCAGAGGCATCAAGCTTCTGTTCAGGTTGTTTTGTCTCTGTAGAGTCAGCTTTTTCGTTTTCAACAACTACTGGCTGAGTATCTTGTTTCTTTTCAGGTTCAATATGCTCATTATTTTTTTTGCTTGTCATGCTTATTTCCTGTTTCTAGCTAGGGCCGGAGAGCAGCCAGTAATATTTGGTTCGTAGCACTGTGAGTATTGGTCACATTCGAGAAGCCGAGTTGTTGTGCTCGTTCTACAATGCGCTGGCTTGGGACAAATAGATGTCTTGTTGAAAGCCAAGCCAAATACTCATCAGGGGTAATTGAGCAGAGATACTCCAATTGTTCCTGACTAGTGATGACAACTTTGGACGTTTTTTTGTTTATCCATGTTTGATAGGTATTGTGGTCGCTAATAGGAATATATTCTCTACGGTAGGTCTCACAATAAGAGACTTGTGCACCTCGATTGAGTAGAGAATCTCTAATGAGCTCACGCCCACCATTGCCACGTAGTATCAAAATGGACTTATTTTCTACGCCATTAAGTTCAGTAAGTTTAAGAAGATGTTCACTATCACTAACTTGAGGATAGTTTACTTTTTGTTTACAGACTTTGCTTAAAACGTGCGCAGTTTTTTGACCAACGCCAAGATAAAGCGGCGAAGTAGGCCAAATGGATGAGGTTTTTGAAAGGATGCTTTGGGCAGCCGCCACGGCGTGGTGACTGACTGCAATAATGATATCGCTGTTATTAAGCTGGGTGCTTAAATCCGCAGAGTTGGGATTATCCACGATACGAATCAGCGGATGATGGATTGCTTGAACCCCTTCATCCGCTAGTTGTTGGCAAAGCGATTGTCCCTCTGAACCGGGACGAGTCACCAACACTGTCATGATTATTCTTGGTCAACGTAGAGCTTGGTTAAGATTTCTCTCGCGCCATCATCCAGCAATTGATTTGCCAGAGTCACGCCAAGTGCTTCTGCATCTTTGCGAGGGCCAGAGATCTCACCACGAACCATCTTAGAACCGTCCGGTTCACCAACTAATGCACGTAGCCAGATGTTTTCGCCATCTAATAATGAGTAGCTGCCGATAGGAACCTGACAGCCACCTTCTAGGGTAAGGTTCATTGCACGTTCGCACAGTACACGATCAGCCGTGTCTTTATGATTCAGTGGTTCAAGGAGTTTAATCAGACGCTCGTCATCAAGGCGACACTCAATACCAACAGCGCCTTGGCCAACAGCAGGGAGAGACTGCTCTGGTTCGATGAAGCTACGAATACGCTCTTCTAGCTCTAAACGTTTAAGACCTGCAGCAGCCAGTACGATCGCATCGTATTGACCATCATCGAGTTTACCTAGACGAGTACCAACGTTGCCGCGCAGCTCTTTGATGATCAGATCTGGGCGGTATTCTAACAGTTGGCATTGGCGACGCAGACTGCACGTACCCACGACAGCACCTTGTGGGAGTTCGTCGATGTTGTTGTAAGTGTTTGATACGAAAGCGTCACGCGGATCTTCGCGCTCACAAATTGTTACCAGACCTAGACCTTCAGGGAAGTCGACAGGTACATCTTTCATTGAGTGAACGGCTAGGTCAGCACGACCTTCTAGCATTGCTACTTCAAGTTCTTTAACGAACAGTCCTTTACCACCCACTTTAGCAAGCGGAGTGTCTAGGATGATGTCACCTTTGGTCACCATAGTTACCAACTCAACCTCTAAACCAGGGTGAGCAGCTTGCAGTGCATCCCTTACAAAGTATGCCTGCCAAAGGGCAAGAGGGCTTTTTCTGGTCGCGATACGGATTGGTGCTGAATTTGTCATGGTGTTTCCGATATAGGTTCTGTAATAGCCTAATCCTACCATTATGAGGCGAGAATTCTTACTGTTTGATCATTCCATACTTTGATAGCTGAGAGATTTTCATGAGTTCACCAAAATAGTGTGATTGGTATCTCATTTGAAACATGGGCTATTATTAGAAATAGTCAATAAAGAGGACACTACGACGCCGTGAGTTTAACTTTCTGTCATCAAGGAATTGACCAGTATGACGGGTTCCTTTGCTTTACCATTAAGGGTAAAAGTGTTAAATTGATCACGTTTTGTTGCTCCTTTCGTTCAGTAACTAAACAGAACTGCACTTAACCTCAAACCAAGGACTTACCTTGCAGGCTTACACTCAAACTTTGATTCAACGATTAGACAATCTAAATCAGCAGCGCATTGATCGTGCGTTGGCGTTGATGAATGTGCAAGGCCAGCGAGTATTCAACCTTATTCCCGCACTGCTTCACTTCAATCACCCGATGATGCCTGGTTATTATGACCAACAAGTTCCTTTTGGAATTCGTAGCTTCACGCTTAATGAATTCCAAAAGCAATTTGTCTCTGATACCGAATTAACGCTGGGTGGCAAACTCACCGAAGCTGATGAACCTGCAATCCTTGGCTTGTACACCATGGGTAGTACTTCTTCTATTGGTCAAAGCACTTCAAGTGATCTTGATATCTGGGTGTGTGTTTCCCCGGATATGGATGGCGCATCTCGCGATAGCCTAACCAACAAGTGTCTCTTGATTACTGATTGGGCTGAAACCTTAGGGGTTGAAGCGAACTTCTTCTTGATGGATGAAGAGCGTTTCCGTTCGAACCATTCAGAAGAGATGACAGGCGATAACTGTGGTTCTTCACAGCATTTATTACTGCTTGATGAGTTCTATCGCTCTGCGGTTCGTTTAGCTGGTCAGCGTTTGTTGTGGCAAATCATTCCGCCAGAAATGGAAGAGTGTTACGACGAGTATGTTCAAGGTTTGTGTCAGGATGGTTATCTTGATTGCTCGCAGTGGATCGATTTCGGCAAGCTGAATCGTATTCCCGCTGAAGAGTACTTTGGTTCAAACCTGTGGCAGCTCTATAAGAGTATCGACTCACCGTATAAATCGGTTTTGAAGGCGATCCTGTTAGAGGCCTATTCGTGGGAATACCCAAACACCCAACTGCTGAGTATTGATACCAAGCGCCGCTTCTTTGCGGATGAACCGGATCTGTATGGTATGGATAGCTACTATCTGATGCTTGAAAAGGTAACGCGCTATCTAGAACGCATTAACGACCACACTCGATTGGACTTGGTAAGACGCTGTTTTTATCTTAAGACCCACGAGAAGCTGTCACGAGATGCGGGCATTGGTTCTGTTGCGTGGCGTCGTGAAGCCTTGACTGAGATGACTAAGTCTTGGAATTGGGGACATGAAACCATTGCTGAGCTCGATAACCGCCGTAACTGGAAGGTTGAGCAGGTTAAAGTGGTGCACCATGCACTGCTTGATGCCTTGATGCTGAGCTACCGTAATCTGATTCAATTTGCGCGTCGTAACGACATCACTTCGGCAATCAGCCCACAAGATATCAGTATCTTGGCACGTAAGCTTTACGCTGCGTTTGAGGTATTGCCAGGTAAAGTGACACTGCTGAACCCACAAATCTCTCCGGATCTGCATGAACCCGACTTGAGCTTCATCGAAGTTCGTCAGGGTCAGTCGAATAAAGCAGGTTGGTACTTGTATAAGCAGCCACTGGTTGCACACCGCATTCTTGGTCAGCCTTCTCTAGAGCACCATGAGTACTTGAGTAAGTTGGTAGCATGGTCGTTTTTTAATGGCTTGATTACCGAGTCGACACGTTTGCACTCTGTGGTACGTGACGCTCACATCGATATCGATAAGTTCTATCAAATGGTGAGCGACCTGCGTAATACGTTTTCTTTGCGTAAGCGTCGCCCAAGTATGCAAGCACTGGCGAGCCCGTGTGAGATAAGCCAGCTAGCGATGTTCATCAACTTTGAAAATGACCCGACGTCTGAATTAAGTGGTCGTGCATTAAAAGTGGACCTCAAGAACGCCGATATCTTCAGCTTTGGTGAGGAAGGTAAGAGCTTAGTCGGCAGTGTCGACTTAGTTTATCGTAACTCTTGGCATGAAGTACGTACGCTGCATTTCCAAGGTGATACGGCAATGCTGGATGCGCTGAAGACGGTACTTGGCAAAATGCACCAAGATGCTTTACCGCCAGAATCGGTTGATGTGTTCTGTTACAGCAAAAACCTGCGTGGTGTGATGCGTAACATGGTGTATCAACTGCTTGCTGAGTGTATCGATTTACGATTGAAACCGATTGAACCCGAGAAGCGCCGCCGCTTTAAGGCTATTCGTTTAGCTAATAAGATGTTTGGTCTGTTCTTCGAACGTCGTGGTGTGTCGGTACAGATGTTGGAAAACTCGGTCGATTTCTACCGTAGCATCTCAACCAATAAGCTCAAAGGCTCACCTTTACTGATGCTCGATAAAGAGCAAGAGTATCAGCTACCAGAAGTGGTGGATGGTTTTGCGAGTGAGGGCTTGATTCAGTTCTTTTTCGAAGATACCGACAAAGGCTTCAATATTTATGTATTGGACGAGTCGAACCAAGTTGAGGTCTACCACCAGTACAGCGGTGAAAAAGATGAGATGATCGCGAGCGTGAATTCTTTCTACACATCGGTAAAAGATGAGTCGAAGATGTCGTCTAAGTTGATTAACTTTAACCTACCTCAATACTACCAAATCGTTCATCCTGAAGAAGGCAATTCTTACGTTGTGCCTTATCGTAACGATGCAACTTTAGCTTCTCGGAGCTCAAAGATAGTTAACATCTAGTCTTACTAAGCCCGATTGATTTTAAAAAAAGGAGTGATTGATTCACTCCTTTTTAGTTTTGCTTACAAATGATTAGACCCAATCGATCGCTTCACCTGCGTGCTTCACGCATTCTTCTTTAACCATCTCAAACAGCTCCATGCCCGTCTTTGAACATGTCCACTTGTCGTCAACTAGCTTGAAGTGAAAGCCACCAGATTTAGACGCTAACCAGATTTCTTTCATTGGTTCTTGGCGGTTAATGATGATTTGGCTGCGGTTCTCAAACTCCAGCGTCATCACGTTACCAGTCACTTCGTAATCAATATCTGCCTCTGATTCATCGATAGCTTCTTCGATGTTTTGCATCTGTATATCGACCAGCTGATGAAATTCAGTCTCGTTCATCCTTTCTATCCTATTGCTTTTCCTGAGTGTGGTGCGATTATAGGGGGCATTGAGTTAATAATCACGATATGCAAAATGAAAAAATTAATTACTGCTCTATTTATGATGTCCGTTATTGGACTTTCTGGTTGTGGTCAAACGGGTCCTTTGTACGATCCTGATGAAGTTCAGCAAACCGAACAATCACAATAAGTGAAAACACGCAGAAATCGTTATTTATAAGGGATAAGAACTTTGGATTACTTCAACTATCAGGAAGATGGCCAGCTTTGGGCTGAGGACGTCGCACTTTCACAACTAGCAGAGCAATATGGTACACCGCTGTATGTATATTCTCGTGCAACATTAGAACGCCACTGGAATGCGTTTGATTCATCGGTTGGTGAGCATCCGCACTTGGTGTGTTATGCCGTTAAAGCTAACTCAAACCTTGGCGTGTTGAATACTTTGGCTCGTTTGGGCTCTGGCTTCGATATCGTTTCTGGCGGTGAGCTAGAGCGTGTGGTTGCTGCCGGTGGCGATCCAGCAAAAGTTGTATTCTCTGGTGTCGGTAAAACAGCCGCTGAAATGAAGCGTGCGCTTGAGTTGAACATTAAGTGTTTCAACGTAGAGTCTGAACCAGAACTAGAGCGACTGAATAAAGTAGCTGGTGAGCTTGGTGTTAAAGCGCCGATTTCACTGCGTATCAACCCAGACGTTGATGCGAACACTCACCCTTATATCTCTACAGGTCTGCGTGATAACAAGTTTGGTATCGCTTTCGACCGTGCTCCTGCTGTTTATGAGTTTGCAAAAACACTCGATAACTTGTCTATCCATGGTATTGATTGCCACATTGGTTCTCAGTTAACGGATATCGAACCTTTCATCGATGCAACCGATCGCCTACTTGCGCTGATCGACCAGCTACGTGCTAACGGTATCAACATCAAACACCTTGATGTCGGTGGCGGCTTGGGTGTGGTTTATCGTGATGAATTACCACCACAGCCTTCTGACTACGCGAAAGCTTTATTGGCTCGCTTAGACAATCATTCTGATCTAGAGCTGATTTTCGAGCCTGGAAGAGCGATTGCTGCTAACGCTGGTGTATTATTAACGAAAGTCGAGTTCCTCAAGCCAACAGAGCACAAGAACTTTGCCATCATCGATGCAGCAATGAACGATCTAATGCGCCCAGCACTTTACCAAGCTTGGCAGGATATTGTTCCTGTGAGCCCTCGTCAGGGTGAAACTGTGACTTACGATTTGGTTGGCCCAATCTGTGAGACAGGCGATTTCCTAGGTAAAGATCGTGACCTTGTTCTTGAAGAAGGTGATCTGCTAGCAGTTCGTTCAGCGGGTGCTTATGGCTTCGCGATGTCATCTAACTACAACACTCGTTCGCGTGCGGCTGAAGTGATGGTGGATGGCGATAAAACTCACTTGGTTCGTCAGCGTGAAGAGCTTACGAGTCTGTGGGAACTTGAAAACATTCTTCCGGAGTAATTTTAAGCGTTATGCACTTCCACTTTTCTAAAATGCATGGTTTGGGCAATGATTTCATGGTCGTGGACTGCATTACTCAAAATATTTTCTTTTCTCCAGATTTGATCCGTCGCTTGGCGGATCGTCACACTGGCGTGGGCTTTGATCAGCTACTTGTGGTTGAGGCTCCCTATGATCCAGAAACTGATTTCCATTACCGCATATTCAATGCGGATGGCAGTGAAGTGGAGCAGTGTGGCAATGGTGCACGTTGTTTTGCACGATTCGTTCGCATGAAAGGCTTAACGAATAAGTACAGCATCAACGTGAGTACCAAGAAAGGTAAAATGGTTCTCAAGATTGAAGAGAATGACCTGATCACGGTGAACATGGGCATTCCTGAGTTCGAACCCGGCAAGATTCCATTCAAGGCCAAGCAGCCAGAGAAGACGTATATCCTAAGAACGGATGTACACACCTTATTCTGTGGTGCGGTAAGCATGGGTAACCCACATGTGGTTACCGTGGTTGATGACGTCGACACGGCTGATGTGGACACCTTAGGCCCACTACTTGAATCACATGAACGTTTCCCTGAGCGTGTTAATGCTGGCTTTATGCAGGTCGTTAACCGTGAAGAAGTTCGTCTACGTGTTTACGAACGCGGCGCGGGTGAAACTCAGGCATGTGGCAGCGGAGCGTGTGGCGCAGTTGCAGTGGGTATCACTCAAGGCTTACTGGCTGAGAATGTGAAGGTTCGTCTACCAGGCGGTGACTTACACATTAGCTGGCAAGGCCCGGGTAAACCTCTGTTTATGACCGGCCCTGCAACGCATGTGTTTGATGGTCAACTTTCTTGCTAATAACGACCCAAAACAAATATATTCATAAAAATAAAGGATAGGTTTTGTCTTACGTTGAAGCCGACGCACTCACCGCAGAAGTGGTCGCGGAATATTTACGTGATAACCCAGATTTTTTCCAAGACCGAAAAGATTTGGTTGATCGCCTTGCTATCAATAACGTTGAGCAGGGCGCTGTTTCTCTGGTTGAGGTTCAGCTTAAACGCCAACGTCATCGAATCGAAGAGCTTGAAGAAGAGATCACTGGCTTGATGTCGTTGGCAGCAAATAACGATAAAACCTTCTATGAGTTTATGGATCTGCAAGCGCAAGTGCTGAAATGCAGTGACTTCATGCAGGTGATAAAAGCCGTTGAACAAAAAGCGTTAGATCTTGGGCTTAAGGCTCATGTTCGTATTCTTTCGCAATCTGGCTTTTATCAGTTGAGTGCTGAGGGTTACTCTAAGTTTTCGCTTAACCATTTCAATGGCAAAGATGCTTATCTTGGACGCTTGAGAAAAGCCGACAGACACGATTTGTTTGGTGATTATCCAGTTCCAGAGCTAGGCTCTTATGTAGTACAACCGCTTGCTAAGCAGTCTCCATTGGGTTTGCTCGCCTTTTCTAGTGAAGATGGCGGACATTTCCAACCCCATATGGATACGCTCTTTTTACGCCATTTAGCACTTGTTGTCGCTCATTTGGCGGACACCTTACCTTGGCAGATAAATAATGAGCCTAGAGCCCAAAATACCTCTTCCTAACAGCCTTCAAAAGCCACTTTCTCGCTTCTATGAATATCTCCGAAGCGAGAAGGGACTCAGCCTACACACCCAACGTAATTACAAACAACAACTTGAAACCATGGCCGGTCATTTAGTCACTCTAGGGCTAAAGGATTGGGGTCAAGTCGATGCGGCGTGGGTCAGACAACTGGCCAGTAAAGGCATGCGTGAGGGAATGAAAGCGAGCAGCATTGCAACGCGCTTATCGTCACTGCGCAGCTTCTTTGATTTCCTTGTGTTGCGTGGCGAAATGACCGCCAATCCAGCCAAAGGTGTCTCTGCACCTCGCAAACAACGCCCTTTGCCTAAAAACCTCGATGTTGATGAAGTGGGTCAACTGCTTGATGTGAATGAGGACGATCCATTGTCGATTCGTGATCGAGCGATGATGGAGGTGATGTATGGTGCTGGATTACGACTGGCAGAACTGGTCGGCATCAATCTGAAAGATGTGTTGGGTCGACAAGGCGAAATCCGAGTGATTGGTAAAGGCGACAAAGAACGCAAAGCGCCTTTTTCTGGTTTAGCTAAAGAGTGGGTCGATAAATGGCTCAAAGTTCGTGGTGAATTGGCTTCACCGGGTGAAACCGCGCTGTTTGTCTCTAAGCTCGGGACTCGTATCTCTCACCGCAGCGTGCAAAAGCGCATGGAAGAGTGGGGCAAGAAGCAATCTGTCGCGAGCCACATCAGCCCGCATAAACTGCGTCACTCCTTTGCAACGCATGTGCTGGAATCGAGCCAAAATCTTCGTGCTGTGCAAGAGTTGCTTGGCCATGAAAACATCTCGACGACCCAAGTGTATACCCACTTAGATTTCCAACACTTAGCACAAGCTTATGATCAGGCTCACCCGAGAGCTCGTAAGAAGAATAAAGATTAGATTAAAGGGTTTACTATGCGAATTTATCGAGGGTTAAAGCCCATCAAAGCCATGACCTTTGACTTGGATGACACCCTGTATGACAACTGGCCTGTGATCATGAAGGTTGAGAAAGAGATGGCACAGTGGCTTTATCAAAAGCACCCAGTGTCGGCTTCTTTATCGCTTGAAGAGTGGCAGGGCATTAAGCAGCAAGTCGCATCTGAAAACCCAGCTTTGAAACATGATGTCACCGTGTGGCGTGAAACTCAGATTAAGAGTGGTTTGCTGCAATTGGGTTACTCTCTGCAGCAAGCAGAGCAAGCGGCTCGAGAGGGCATTGAGCATGCCTTGTGGTTGCGTAATCAAGTCGATGTCCCTCAAGAAACGCATCGAGTGATGACTGAACTTAGCCAACGTATTCCTCTGGTTGCGATTACCAATGGCAATGTCGATCCACACAAAATTGGCTTAGGGCTGTACTTTCAATTAATCCTTAAAGCCGGCCCTGATGGCAGAGCAAAACCCTATCCAGATATGTTTGAAAAAGCTCAGCAACACCTAGGTTGTGACGCTGAGAATATTCTTCATGTTGGCGATCACCTCAAAACGGATGTCTATGGAGCCAAGCAAAATGGCTTCCAAGCGTGCTGGTTTAATGACACTGGTTCCAATTTATACCGCTCCCCGAAGGCGAGTGTGCTCCCTGATGTTGAAATAGACCAACTTAGCGATCTTATGCGACTAATTTAATGGCTCGGTAAGCTTATTGTGTCGCATTTATGCTATTGAATTGTTACATTAGTCGCCTATAAGAGCCTGATTAGGCTAGGATAATTGGCGACTACTTTTTATCGATTCATTTCAGTCATAGCAGTGGTTGCGGGTTGTTACTTCACTCGATTTTGAACAAGGGTTGGCATGCAAACATTTACATTTCTCGCAAATACTGAGGCGTTATTTAGAGCTCAATTTGATCAGCGAGAATGGTGTGACAGCAAACAGTACCTTATTCAAATTTTCTCAGCTCAATCTTCAGATCTAGCTCGTCAAATCGCGGGTGTTGCCCTCAATCGTTTAAATAATGCGACGCTAATTGGCCAGAGTGCTCGTCATGTTATCTGTGATAATTGCCTTGAAAGTGCATGCACCTTAGTCATCATCAGTGAGTTCAACGAAACCCATCTAACCTCTGCGGTCCAGCCTTTTTCCGGCAATCCAAATCAAGACAGCCAAGACTTAGCTTTTCAGCTGCGCCTTACAGAAGAAACCAAAACGGTCATCAGCTTGTGCGATCAGGTTGAAGGGCGTGATTATCCTATTTATAGCGCTTTTGAAAATTTGCCTTACGCCTTGCCGATAGCTGGTGGACTGTGCCATGAGAATGAATTTGGCCGTTGGGTTATGTATAACGAGCAAACCTACCAGCACGCCTGTGTTGCTGTGGCTCTGACTAACCCAAGATTGAAGGTTTGGTCGGACGCGTACTCTGAGTGGAACCCGATTGGGATGAAGCTACGAGTCACACACGCAATCGGAAATCGCTTATACGCATTGAACGACAAGCCGGCTATTGAAGTATTCAAACATTACCTTGCGGATGGCAAAGACCTTCCTTTTAGTCAACTGATGAGCTTTCCACTTTATCGAGAACTTGGCAGAAAGAAGGGTATCTCGACGCCGCTACGTATTAATGATGATGGCAGTATTGAGTTTGATAGCCCTTGGCATGTCGGTGAAGAGGCGCAGTTTTGTTATAACCACCCATCGCTCACTGCAGAAAAGGTGCACCACGGTGCCGAGATGCTAGCCATGCATCAGCCTGAATCGGTGATCATTTATAACTGCGTATCTCGACTTGAATTTATCGACAGTAAACTTGAGCTCAAGCCATTTGAAGGGATAGTGAATACATGTGGTGCCTACTGCATGGGGGAGCTATACCGTAGTGAAGACCGCCAAGAGATACTGCACCACAGCTTGACTTATATCGCTATGCGCGAGTCTGACGAGATTAAAGAGTTTCATTGCGAAGACTTTCAGTGTGGCTCAACCGTGTCGCCATTGCTTAACCTAGTCAGAAATGCAGTCGCTGATCTCGACAGTATGAATACTCAGATGGAAAAGAAACTCCATCAACAAGCGCGTCGCTTAACCGAAAGCTATCGCATTGACTCGCGTACTGGTTTGCCGAACCGTATCGTACTGAAAGAGCGCCTCAATACGATTCTGTTCAGTGAACATCTGCTGACCTTAAAGCTAACCAACTTCCATCAGGTTAACGAGAAGTATGGTTATCAAGTGGGGGATCAGCTGCTACTCGATCTGTCTAATCACTTTATCGAGCGATTACAGCTTCGTGTGGTTAAAGAGCCTCGCGTGAAGGTAGAGCTATTCAGTATTGGTGTTGGAGAGTGGGCGATTATCTTCAATGCTAGTGTTGGTAGTACGAAAATAAAAGAAGGTTTCGTTGAGTTCGCCGATGACATCGAACACATAAATTTTGAGCCATATGGTTTGGCTGATATTGATTACCTGTCAGTTTCTCTGTGTGGCGGCTTTGCTAGTCGTTGTGACTTCTTAACCGACAGTGGTGACCAGATCTTATTGAAAGCGATCGAAGCTCGACGCTATGGAGTACGTAACAATACCCACATCACCAATGCCAAAGATATTCAGGTGAGCGAAGAGGACCGCAAAGAGCAACTCGGTTGGTTGAGTTGTGTAAGTCGTGCGATTCTAGATCAGAACATCATCACCTATTCCCAGCCGATTGTGGAGTCGGTTACGCACGAAATGATTGGCCAAGAGTGTTTGGTCAGAATCATGGAGTCGGACGGTACTATTGTGCCACCAGGAAAGTTCTTACCTATCATTGCTGACACCCATCTTTACACGCGCCTTAGTCGACACATGATTAAGAGCACTATTGGCTATATGGCGGATAAGCAGAGCTCATTTTCTATCAATCTATCCCCACAAGATTTGTTGAGCGATAAGACGCTCGAGGTCCTTGAGGCTGCGATCAGTGGTATGAACGATCCTACTCGACTTGGTTTAGAAGTTCTCGAGTCTGAACAGATTAAAGATTATGGCCGCATGATTGAGGTGTGTGATCACTTCCGTGCGCTTGGGGCGAGAATCATTGTTGATGACTTTGGCTCTGGTTACTCCAACATCGAGGAAATCATTAAGCTTGAGCCACAGATCATTAAGCTCGACGGTAGCTTGATTCGTAATATCGACAAAGATCAAAAACAAAGAAACATAGCCTCTCAGTTGATTCGTTTGTGCCAAGTGTTCAATGCCAAAACGGTCGCTGAATTTGTCCATAACCAACAGGTTTGTGAGATAGCAGAGCAAATGGGTGTCGATTATCTGCAGGGTTACTACTTCGGTGAGCCTAAGCGACTGTTTTAGCAGTTAAAGCTTCCCGCATTGTGTAACGACTGGCTATAAAAGTACTGCGCCGCCATTAATGACTGCTTTTTGGCGGAATGAATGATGTCTAACTAAGGTCACATTATTCATAACGCGATCGCAAGTATTCCGTGCAAGCCTTATCTATAATAAGCACAATAATAAATCATTAACGTAACGATTAATGTGAATATGCAGTCGACTTCTCTCCTGATACAAGACATTGAGCAAACCCAACGTGAATTGGAAAAGATAGATTTTCATCAACATGAAAGCCTACTGATTCAGGTGTTTTCGTCTTTCGAGAAAGGTTCTGTTTTGGCTGCCTGCCAAGTGATTCAATCGACTTTTCCCAATGCCAAATTGATTGGTTGCAGTGCTAACCACTACATTAGTCAAGGTGTCATCCTGCACCAAGGTCTTTATCTGATTGTTACCCGCTTTGACGCGACGTCTTACTCTTGTGGTGTTGTCGAATATAGCGAACAACCATTGCTCGATAGCCACGCTATGTGGCAACAGCTTGAGTGCAATGATAATACTCAAAGCATCATCTGTTTCGCAGACCGCTTGCAGATAAATAACCGAGATCTATTTTCAGCGTTTGAGCAGTCGATGTATTCATTACCGATCTGTGGCGGTGCATCGACCATCACAGATAATGGGCGATGGGTGATGTTAGACGGCATTTGCTATGAAAATGCCTATGTGATGTTGGCGCTGCACAGTGTTGAGCTCTCCATCGCTAAGGGTTACTACACTGAATGGAATCCGATTGGTCGAACTTTTCGAGTGACAGGTGCTCAAGAGAACCGGTTGTTGGAACTGGATGGGATGCCTGTTCGCGAACTCTACAATCGTTACCTCGCTGATGGCCTCGAAGTGCCTTTTGAGCAACTGCATAACTTTCCCTTGATGGTCGGTGACCCGAAAGAGCAAAACATTCACTTACCGCTCAAGGTAACGGAAAGTGGAGAGATAGAATTCAGCGGCCTGTTCCAAGTGGGCGATGAGGTCCGGTTTTGTTATGACCATCCATCACTGACCTTAGAGCAGATACGACTGGGCGTGCAGCAGATCGCCTCTCATAGGCCAGAACAGTTCTTCATTTATAACTGTACATCTCGTATCGACTTTATTGATGGCAACCAAGAGGTTGAGGTTTTCCAAAAATTGGCCGACAGCTATGGCGTTTACTGCATGGGAGAACTTTATCAAGAGAATGGCCAACAGCGAATCTTGCACCATAGCCTCACTTATCTTGCGCTTAGAGAAGGCGAGGGTAAGGCGGTATTGCCATTAGAGACGCAACCCGCGACCAACATATCCCCTCTGTTTTCATTGATCCGAAATGCACTGCTTGATGTCGATGACATGAACAACAGCATGGCGAGTAAGATTCAGCAGCAAGCCACTGCATTGACGGCAAGCTATCGAATTGATCACCGTACAGGTTTACCCAATCGAAGTGTGCTGCGTGAGAAACTGTCGAAGATGAGCAGTGATAGCCACTTACTAGCTTTGAAGGTCACGACCTTTGGTCAGATCAATGAGAAGTATGGTTATCGAGTAGGTGACAAGCTTCTGCATGATTTGAGTGAGTACTTTCAAAAGGCGCTGTGGCAGTTCTTTGATGAGGGCTGTCAGCTCTACAGTATCGGTATTGGTGAGTGGGCGGTGGTGTTTGATAGTTGGGTGAGCCAAGAACATATTCATCAGCGATTCTCGGAATTTGCCGATCAAACCGAGCATGTGAATTTTGAGCCTACCGGTTTACCCGATATTGATTACTTGTCGGTGTCTATCTGTGCGGGTATCGCCAGCCGTCGAGATTTCCCGACTACCTCTATTGATGACTTATTGTTGAAGGCGATTGATGCGAGGCGCAGCGCTGTCAGCCAGAACAAGCACCTAGTGAGCGCCAAGGCACTCATTCAATTGGAGAAGCATCGCCAAGAGCAACTTGGTTGGCTGTCGTGCGTGAGTCGCGCGGTGCTTAATCAGAATATTGTGGCGTGCTCTCAGCCCATAGTTTCAGCACACAGTCATCAGGTAGAGAGCTACGAGTGTTTGGTTCGAATTGAAGAGGACGGTCAGTTAATTGCACCGGGTAAGTTCTTGCCAATCATTGAAGGAACCCATCTCTATACACGCCTCAGTCGTCAGATGATAACGCGCACCTTCGATTTTATGAGTCAGCGAACCGATTCGTTCTCAATTAATTTAGCGCCACAAGATTTCAGCAATGAGAAAACCATTCTTCACCTTGAACAAGCGATCAAGAAAATCAGTCACCCACAGCGTATTGGCTTGGAGGTGTTAGAAACGGAACAAATTCAGGATTACGGTCGCTTGATTGAGGTGTGTAATCACTTCCGCGATCTTGGTGTGAATATTATTGTTGATGACTTTGGTTCGGGCTATTCGAACATTGATGAGATATTGAAGCTAGAACCACAGGTGATCAAGCTTGATGGCAGTTTGATTCGCAATATTGATAAAGATAAAAAGCAGCGCAAGATCGCTCAGCAGTTGGTGAGCTTATGCCAGATTCTGAATGCTAAGACGGTGGCGGAGTTCGTTCATAATGAGCAGGTGTGCCGTATTGCTGAAGACATGGGGGTCGATTACTTGCAAGGGTATTACTTTGGTCAACCTCAGCGTTTGTTTTGATGGAGCGAGCGTTTCACGTGAAACACTGGTTGGCTCAATAACGAAAATACGATGTAAAAAGGGTGAGCTTATGGCTCACCCTTTTTGTTTTTAGTGTCTGTCTCGTCCCGAAATGTGTTTTTACCTTCCCGCGCGCCTGCTTGGTCTATTTGAGGGCGTGGCCACACTTGTCGGCGTGGAACACTTTTAGATAATGCTGGTAGTAGTCATCAATGAGCTTGGCAGATTCACTTTCACCTAAAGATTTGAGTAACTCAATACCCACTTCACAAGTACACAAGTGGCCACTGTCTTGGTTGCGGCGCAAGGTGTATGAAGATTCGCTGGTAATATCGAGGTGAACTTGCGGAACGGCTTGTAACCACGAGCTCTTGTTAAGCATCTTCTTCGCTTCTTGCCATGTGCCATCCAAGATGATGAATAGCGGCTTACGGCTCTGGGCTTGGGTCATTACAGCTTGCTGGCACTCGACACTTTGATCACTTGGGAATAAAAGAAACGGTTGTCGTGTTTCATCGTCAAGCAGTGCGATGAGCTCCGCTGGTGGTGTTTTCCTTTGCCATACAATGGACTGACACTGATCAAGGGATTGCTGAAGCAGCTTCCCTGTATTGGTATCGCGTGACAGTTCATTCTCATGAGTGAGCAGTACAAGATCGATTTGGCTTGCGACACTAGGTATCAGGTGACAAATACATTGGTGAGTGAAGCTACAACCATGGCAAGCTTGTTGGTTACTCATGTTTACAACTTAACTCCACTTTGTGCGGGTGAGATACCATCAGCAAACAAAACCACGTCGCTGATATCAGCATCATCTGCAACTGGAGCGACACTTGGGTTTAGCGGGTAGCTGACACCAGAGTATGAAAGTGTGTGTTTCGCCGGTGTTGCACCGCCGCCACTGACATTGAAGATCAGATCCTGCCAGCCGTGGTTTTGCGATTTACCTAAGCGTATGTCGCCCTTAACCAGTGTCACTCGGCTATTGAAGCGCCAGTTATCTTGATGGTTTTCGAAAATTAGCAGTGTACAGCCACCAGAACCACACCAATCGAGTTGGGCGAACAGCTCTTCTTTACCGTCGCCGTTGAGGTCGTAGGTTAACCAGCGGTATTTAGTGTCGTCAGGTGAGCTGTTGTTGATCTTAAAGTATTCGCGGATCGCTTGGTCGACTTTTGGATCAAGTTGATCGCTGGAGTTCACCTGCTTTGCGGTTAGATCAACGTTAGTGGTGGTGTTTACTTGTGCTTGCGCACTCTTAGCTTCGAATAGCACCAGACCGCCATTGGCAATCGGATACACCACGTTGCCCACTTTCTCTTTTTCAGCGATTAGCTTGCCATTATCGAGTGTGAAGATGCGCTCGGAGATCAAATATTGTTGCTGGTGGCGAGTCATAACCACTTGTACCTGATTTTGGTTCAGTTGCTGCCAGAAGCCTTGTTCAACAATAGAAGGGTCTCCATTGCTGTATGAATAAGTCGTGATAGCACTGTGGTCATTGTTGAGTTCAAGGTTGATAGAGAACCCTGAGTTTTGCGTTGAGCTAGCGAAGTAGAGTCCGCTCCAATCCAGCGTTGGATCTTGGTTAGAGACCGTTGCACAGCCATTATAGTTACTGTCATTGAGATTAAGCTTGGCATGCCACCCATAGATAGAATCGCTCATGCCGTCGCTACAGCTCTCTTTTGTAAGGTTGAGTTTGCCTTGCGCTGCTTTACCTTCTAATTGGTAATCACGACTGCTTGGTGTGGTGCGGCTTGATTCAATATCGAGGGTTTGTGGCTGTTCGCCCATCTTAGTATATTTCAGCTGGTCTTTATCGAAGGTTGCTGACCAGAAGGGTTCATTACCGAATACTCGTGTTGAACGCAGTGGTTGGTCGCAGCGCTCAGGGTTCTCTGCGGTTAGGATGTTCACTTGGTCAACCACGAAACGCGCTGTGAAATCTGCGTTATAACCCGTTTGGCTTGGTACAGTTAGGTGGCCAATCAGCTCGCCATATAAGGCTTGGTAAGGTCTCGTTGAGAGCCCTTGTGCTTCTAGCGCTAACTCTGGAGATAAGTCTAACCAGTATTGTTGTTGGCTGCCGCAAGGAGTGAAGGTTCGACTTTCGTGACCAACCACCACCTGACCACGCATGATGAAGGTTTGCGGTTGAATGCTCAGTGGATCATCCAAGGTTGCTGGGGGCAGTTCCGGCTGTTGCGGCGTATCAGGTGCCGTAACGCAGCCTTGTAGAGCGAACGCGACTAGCCATGTCACTGGGTTTTTCATTACCTTCATGTTATATCTTCCTCGGAGCAACCGTTAATTGGATTTATTATGGCATATTGGTTATTTAAAACAGAACCCGACACCTTCTCTATTCAGACTCTTAGAGTACAAAAAACCTCTTGTTGGGAGGGTGTACGCAACTATCAGGCTCGAAACATGATGCGTGATGACGTCAAGCTTGGCGATCTGGTGATGATATACCACTCATCATGTAAAAAAGTTGGCGTAGCGGGGATCGCTAAAGTAACCAGAGAAGCCTACCCAGACCACTTTCAGTTCGACCCTGAGAGTGATTACTACGATCCTAAGTCTTCACCCGATAACCCACGCTGGATCATGGTGGATGTCGAGTTTGTGCGAGTGACTGAGCGCTTGATTCCTTTGGTTACGCTTAAAGCCATGCCTGAACTCTCCGAAATGCCCTTGGTGAAACGCGGTAATCGCTTATCGATCATGCCGGTTACCGAACAAGAGTGGCAGGCAATCTTAAGCAAAGAAGTGTTAGGTTCTCGATAGCGTTAGAGAGAGCTTTTTACGTAAGGTTCAAAAAAGGCAGCCAGTTGGCTGCCTTTTTATTTATTCAGATCTGTTCAACGAGCGAGATTAGAGCAGATGCTTTTCTAGGTAGTGAGCAACGGCATCGTCTGCGTTACTGCCAATCACTTCATTGTCAGGTAGTGCTTTCATCACTTTCTCATGTGATGTACCCATGATTAGACCTTTACCCGCCATAGCCAGCATTTCAGCGTCGTTCATGCCATCACCAAAGGCAACACAGTTATCCAGAGTCAGGTTTAGTGATTTTGCAACAGCGTCTAGAGCGTGGCCTTTAGAGACTTCAGCTGCCATCACTTCCAGACACCAAGGTGTAGAGAAGGCGATGTTCAGTTTGTCGCCAAAAGCATCTCTTAGCTTTTGTTCAAACGTGACGAGATATTCGTGGTCTTGTTCTGGATGTGTGAAGAAGACTTTCGCGATGCCTTCGCTTGGTGCGTTTTCAGCTTCAAAGCGCTTGTAGCTAAAGCCAGACTCACTGTGGAATTTAGCCAACATTTCATCTTCACGGTCTAGTAACCAATCTTCATTCTGGTACATGTGAATAAAGAGGTTTGGATCTTGGCGCACAATATCAATAACTGGCTGAACGAGTTCCTGAGGTACGTTCTGGCTATACATCAGTTGATCGTTTTGGTCATGCACGCGTGCACCGTTTGAAGTGATCATGTACGCCGGAATCCCTGCGATTTGACGAATCCCAGCTACATCGACGTGATGGCGACCCGTTGCGAAGATGAAGGTATAACCTTGGTCGTGTAATTTCTTAAGCGTTAGCTTGGTAAAGTCGCTTAGCTGATGGTTGGGAGCCAAAAGCGTACCATCTAAATCAGAAGCAACAATTTTCACGGAATCTTTTAGTGCAGAAATACTCATTTAACCCTCATTGCAAAATGCTTAACCAATATTGACGCTAGCCAGCGCTAGAATCGTTTTAACTACAATATATCTAGGTAGAAATTGTATGCCAAATTCATGCAAGAAAAGAGGGCAAAGCTCACTTACTTCTCTTCCTCTTTAGCGCTTATTTTCTTGGTAGGTTGCTTAGCCTATTAGCTCTAGGCGAAAAACTGATTGATCGCATCCAGTGTTTGATTGCGATATTCATCCTGCTCAAACAACACCTCATGCCTAGAACCCTCAATCAACTTAAACTGACAATCAGAGTTGGTTTTCTTCAGCTTAGAGATGAACTTTACTTGAGCACTGTTACTGACAATCTTTTCATCCCCAGCTTGAATCAATAGCAGAGGGATCTTGATTTGACGAGTTTGTTGAATTGCTTGCTTGGCGGCCATTAACCCTTGCCACACCCAACGCGTGCTTGGTCCACCCACCTGCAAAGATGGAGACTCGTCATATAAGCGACGGAACCACTGATAGCGAACCTTACTGTGGCTCAGTAAGTTGTTTTCAAAAGGCTTCGAATAATATGCTTGCTGGCCCGGCGCGTAAGTTGGCTTGGCATAAAAAGCGGTAAGCACTTGTCCAACGATCATCGCGATAGGTTTCAGGTACCACTCGGTATTGATACCAAACATCGGAGCGCACAGAGTCACCTTATCAAACGGGTGGTCTGGATGGGTTTGTAGGTAGCGAGTGGCTATGGTGCTGCCCATTGAGTGTGCGAGCAGGTAGCGATTGGAATACTTACTGAGATCAAAACTGGCAATGACGTCAGACATGTCAGATGCATAATCATCAAACTCATGAATGTGACCAATGTCAGAGTCTGTTACCATACGTTCAGACTGGCCTTGACCTCGGTGGTCAAATGAATAAACGTCATAGCCTTGTTGATAAAAATCATAAAAGATTTCTTGGTATTTTTGGCAGCATTCGATACGGCCATTTGAAATCACAATAGCTTTGCTGTGCTTTTCTGAGGTGAGGCTGCACCAGTACAGTTTCTTTTTACCAGACGATGTTAAATACCCCTCTTTTCTTTGTTGCCAAAGAGCGTTGATCGGGTGTTTAATCGCTTGCTCGAACTGAGGTTCTTGCGTGTACGAAAATGGGGCGGCACTGTGGTTTTCCATGGGAAATTACCTGAACTGATGCATGTGAGAGCTTTATTGCTACTAATGTTGTTAGATTAAAGAACTAGTAAGGAAATGCAAATGGATACTCATGTTTGGCTTGCTTATGTCGTCACGGCGATATTGTTTAGTTTGGCTCCGGGCTCAGGTACCGTTAACTCAATCAGCAATGGGCTAAGTTATGGCACCAAGAAGTCACTTGCGTCGATCGCCGGCTTACAGCTCGGTCTTGCATTCCACATCATGCTGGTGGGTGCTGGTATTGGTGCTCTGGTGGCTCAATCTGCGTTGGCGTTCACCATCATTAAGTGGGTCGGCGTGGTGTACTTACTTTGGTTAGGTATTCAAAAGTGGCGTGATAGCTCGAGCCTAGTAGCATCTGAAGAAAGCTCTACTCTGTCGAGTGGCAAACTGCTGAGAAACGCTGTGCTTATCAACCTAACTAACCCGAAATCAATCGTGTTTTTGGTGGCTTTGTTTCCTCAGTTTATTGACCCTACACAACCTCAAGCACCTCAGTTATTAGTGCTAGGTGTGACGACAGTATTCATTGATAGCGTTGTTATGTTGGGTTACACCTCATTAGCGTCACAAATGGGACGTTTTATTCGCTCTGATCGCATAATGGGTAAGATAAATAAAATATTTGGTGGTATGTTCATGGGCTGCGGTGCTTTGCTAGCTGCCGCGAAAGCTTAGATTAAGCGACTGAGTTATAGTTAAACCAATCAGAGTTATCAAGAAATGACCGCTACATACGTTGCTCGACAACCTATCTTAAATCGCAAGAGGAATACACTCGGCTATGAGTTGTTATTTCGCGATGGAGAAAAGAATGCGTACCCAGCGCATATTGAGTCTAATCGAGCAACGTATCGTCTGATTGTTGAGAACTTCTTGTCTGTTGGTCTTAACCCTTCTATTCCATCTTCACGCTGCTTTATCAACTTCCCTTATCAAAGTTTGATTCGTCGACTGCCCTTAAGTTTGCCGAAAGATAAGGTGGTGGTAGAGATTCAGGAAACCTGTAAACCAACAGATGAATTGTTGGAAGCGGTTAAAGACCTTTACCAAGCGGGTTACATGATTGCCCTAGATGATTTTACTTCGACCCCAGAATGGGAACGTTTCCTTAAATACACGCATATCGTAAAGCTCGATATTATGCAGATGGGTTTGGATGAAGCGTGTGATTTGGTTAGGGCGCATCAAGGGAAAAAGTTTAGCTTTTTGGCGGAGCGCGTTGAGACCGAACAAGAATTCCAGCAAGCCAAAGAGGCTGGCTTTAAGTTTTTCCAAGGTTACTTTTTCAATAAACCGGAAATCATCAAGAGTAAATACATTAGCCCTGAGCAAGTGATTGCTATGGAGCTGTTTCAAGAAGTGTGTAAGCCCGATGTGGACTTTCAACGGGTGGAGAGCATTGTCGCGAAAGATGTGGCGCTCTCATATAAGCTGCTGCGTTTTGTGAATACTATGTCGCCGCGCCTTGAAGTTACCATCTCTTCTTTTCGTCAGGCTTTGGTATATCTAGGTCAAGAGAAACTGAAAATGTTTGTCTCGTTAGCCGTCGCCTCTTATGTGTCCGATAAAAAGCCTAAAGAGCTGTATGGATTGTCTCTACAGCGTGCTCAGTTTTGTCAGCGTATGTCTCGCTATCAGGCATTTGAAGGGTATAGAGAACAGGCCTTTATGATTGGCTTATTCTCCTTGTTGGATGCTCTGTTGGACTTGTCGTTAGATAACTTAGTCGAGCAGTTGCCGCTGTGTAAAAGTATCAAGGTTGCTCTATTACGTAGAGAAGGGCCATATGGTACCTTGCTCGCACTTGAAGAGAGCTTTGAGCATGCCGATTGGCAACAGATTGATGAGCACTGCGCCGATTTAGGATTAAGCGTGGATCAGGTTAAAACGGAGCTTACTGAAGCGCGCCGTTGGAGCCATACCGTGACCAACAAGCTCTGATATTTCTTCGTTAAACTTTTATGACAATTGAAACGCACGCCTTGACGTGCGTTTTTTTATATCTAAGATATGTGCATATCCACATATGAGTATGTTTTTATGCTTCCTCACCAATTTTTTAAATTACTGTCCGATGAAACGCGAGTGCGTTGCTTAATGTTGATAGTTCGCAATGAGTGCTTATCGGTTGGTGAGTTGACTCAGGCATTGCAAGAAAGTCAGCCAAAGGTTTCACGCCATCTTGCGCAGCTGCGTTCAAACGGTGTTTTGATTGATGTTCGCCAGGGGCAGTGGGTGTTTTACCGCCTGTCACAAGATTTACCAGGTTGGATGCTAAAGTTAATTGACGACCTTATTGCATCGAACTGTTTGAAAACTGAATACCAGCAAGATATTGAGCGCTTAGAGTCGATGAACTCACGCCCAGTATGTTGCGTTTAAATACATTAAAACTTAATGCCGAAATAGTTGTAGTTGCAGCTAGGCGACAAGTGAACTTATCCCTATGAGCATAGTGGCTCTATGTAATTAGGGCGGCCGGCGCTCCGGTAAGTGAACGTAGTCAACAACGCTGCGGCTTCAAATATGAAGGCAATTAACTGAGAGAACAGAAAATGACAGTCAAAGTAGGTATTAATGGTTTTGGTCGTATCGGCCGTCTAGCACTTCGCGCAGCATTCGATTGGGATGAGCTAGAATTTGTTCAAATTAACGATGTTGCTGGCGACACAACAACACTGGCCCACCTTCTAGAATTTGATTCAGTTCAAGGTCGCTTTCACCACGAAGTAACTGCAGAAGGCGATGAGATGATCATTAATGGCCAGCGCATCAAGACCACACAAGAGCGCGACATCGATGCGATCGACTGGTCTGGTTGTGATGTGGTTATCGAAGCGACAGGTGTTCACCGTAAGACCTCTTTCCTAAACAAATACCTAGAGCAGGGCGTGAAACGTGTTGTGGTATCGGCGCCAGTGAAAGAAGAAGGCATCGCAAACATCGTTGTTGGTGTGAATGACAATATCTTCGACCCTGCGGTACACAAAATCGTAACGGCAGCGTCTTGTACAACGAACTGTATCGCGCCAGTGGTTAAGGTGATCAACGAGAAGCTTGGTATCGAGAACGCAGCCTTCACCACTATTCACGATTTAACTAACACGCAAACTATTCTTGATGCGCCGCACAAAGACTTACGCCGCGCACGTGCATGTGGCATGAGTCTTATCCCAACAACGACGGGCAGCGCCAAAGCGATTGTTGAGATCTTCCCTGAGCTAGAAAACCGCATCAACGGCCACGCAGTTCGTGTACCGCTAGCGAACGCTTCTCTGACAGACATCATCTTCGAAGTGAAGCAAGACACCACGGCAGAAGAAGTTAACGCGATGCTGAAAGAAGCGTCTCAGAATGAACTAAAAGGTATTCTTGGCTTTGAAGAGCGTCCACTGGTTTCTATCGATTACAAAGGCGACCAACGCTCAACAATCGTGGATGCACTATCAACGATGTTGGTCGGTAAGCGCATGGTTAAGATCTACGCTTGGTACGACAATGAGATGGGTTACGCAACACGTACCGCTGAGCTTGTTCGTACCGTTGGCCTTGCTTAATAAGAATCTGGAGAAGATATAATGATACATCTAACATGGCAACTAGACCTAGAGCAAGGTGCGCTAGTGCTTACTCCGTGCCCAGGCACAAAAGAAGCAACGCTTGATGCATCACTGGCTCAGCTAAAAGAGCAAGGCGTTGAAGCTATCGTGACAGCACTTGATGACCATGAGCTTGCAAGCAAAGACGTGGCGGCACTTGGTGAAAAAACACGTGCGTTAGGTATGCAATGGTTCCAGATCGAAATTGAAGACGACTGTGCACCGGGTGCTGGTTTTGCTGCGAAGTGGCAAGCAGCTAGCCCTGAGCTACATAACATCGTCGATAACGGCGGCAAGGTTGCAATGCATTGTATGGGCGGCTCTGGTCGCACTGGTTTGTTCGCAGCTCACCTACTGTTAGAAAAAGGCTGGGATTTGAGCAAGGTAGTTCAAGAGGTGCAGGCACTGCGTCCAGGTGCCTTCACTAAACCTATCCAGGTTGAATACATTAATGGCGTAGCGAATAGCTAATAGTCATCAGTGTTAGACAGGGAGCTTTTGGTATCTGGAGTGTTGAACTTATCATGATCCAAAAGCTCTTTTTGTTTAGATTGCAGAGATAGCGTTATGTTTTCAAATCTAAGTAAGAGCGTTCGCCAATACATGTTGGTGACTTTTAACTACTGGAACTTCACCATTACTGATGGTGCACTTCGCATGTTGGTGGTTCTGTATTTTTACGACCTTGGCTACAGTTCGTTAGAAATCGCCTCACTGTTCCTTTTCTATGAATTCTTTGGTGTGGTGACTAACCTAATCGGTGGCTGGTTAGGGGCGCGTCTTGGCCTCAATAAGACCATGAACATTGGGTTAGGCATGCAAGTCGTCGCCTTGGGTATGCTCGCGGTGCCAACGGCAATGCTGACCATTCCTTGGGTCATGGCGGCGCAAGCCTTGTCTGGTATCGCTAAAGACCTCAATAAGATGAGTGCCAAGAGCTCAATTAAGACTCTGGTTCCTGATGAACAACAAGGCGCGCTTTATAAGTGGATTGCGATTCTGACCGGATCTAAGAATGCGCTTAAAGGGGCAGGCTTCTTTATTGGTGGTTTACTGCTTTCAACGATTGGCTTCCAATACGCCGTGCTCGCGATGGCAGCCGTGTTGGCATTGGTCTTCGTTGGCAGTGTGTTGAGCTTAGAAGCGGACATGGGCAAAGCGAAAACCAAGCCTAAGTTCAAACAGATCTTCTCTAAGTCTGAATCCATCAACATCCTATCCGCAGCACGTATGTTCCTGTTTGGCGCTCGTGATGTGTGGTTTGTGATTGCTTTGCCGATTTACCTAGGCAGTGTGTTTGGTTGGGATCACTCATGGGTTGGCGGTTTCTTAGCTGCTTGGACTATCGCTTATGGCTTTGTACAGGGCATAGCGCCGAAGATTACTGGTAAAGCTCAAGGTAAGGTGCCAGATGGCCATGCCGCGCTGTTATGGGCTGGTGCGCTGGCTATAGTGACCGCTGCTATCGCTTATGCGGTACAGATTGGCTGGCAACCCGAGTTAGTTATTATCGGTGGCTTGATGGTGTTTGGTGTCATCTTTGCGGTGAACTCATCACTTCACTCATATTTGATTGTGAGTTATGCGAAAGGCGATGGCGTTTCTCTTGATGTCGGTTTCTACTACATGGCAAACGCGATGGGCCGTTTGATTGGCACGATATTGTCGGGCTTGGTATTTCAAATGGCAGGTTTGTCTGCGTGTCTGTGGGTTTCCTTCGCATTCTTGGCGATAACGACGGTGATCTCTCTGCGTTTACCGAAAGTGCCGCAAATTTCAGCGGCATAAGCTTCAGCCACATGAGCCTCATTTGTGAGAGCTCAAGTCGCAGAAGCTAGAGTCGTATGAGCTAAATTCGCGATAAGTATCTCCTTTAACACTAAGCTGACTTGGTATTTATTCCGGTCAGCTTTTTTATTGCTATAGTAGAATGATTGAATATTAATCAGGCATTTACATGAAGCAGCGAATTCTCTTTTTTGATTTAGCACGATGTGTCGCGGCCGTAGCGGTTATCGCGATTCATGTTTTGGCGCCTTATCGCAATGAGTTGGGCACTATTCCTTTCGGTGAATGGCTTACTGCCATTACGGTAAACGGTTTCAGCCGCTGGGCAGTACCTGTGTTCATTTTGATTACTGGCGCACTGATGCTCAGTGATCAGCGCCCGTTTGACGCCAAATACTACCTCAAGCGTCGTTTGGGCAAGGTACTGATACCTTTCATTGTCTGGTCGCTTTTCTATACCTATCTGTCGGGCTGGTCGGCAATGGGCTTTGATGCCGACGTCAGTTGGGACGTGTTGCTTAATAGCTACCATCATTACACCTATTACCACCTTGGTTTCTTCTATTACTTCATCCCACTCTATTTTGTGATTCCGTTCTTGCAGATCATGGTTAGAAAGTACGGTGATAGATCGGTCTATGCCTTTACGGCGGTATGGTTGTTCACAACATTGCTGTTCTTACTGAAAATCGATGGCCCTTGGAGTCACGAATTGTGGTTGTACACCGGTTACTTACCATTGGGTTACTTGCTCTATAAGATTGTGCCACTTAACAAGATGACCGTTGGCGTGAGTGTGTTACTGGGTGGGCTAGCGTTACTAACCACGGTTTACATGGTGGTTGATGCAAGCTTGGTAGCAGAAGAGTACACGGTAGGGCGCTGGCTATCTTACAAAACGTTGAATACCGTATTAGCCGCGAGCATGGTGTTCATGGTATGCCGTTACTATGGTGAAGGCCTGTCTGAGAAGAGTAACCAAGTGGTTGGCTTTATCAGTAAGCACAGCTTAGGTATTTACCTGCTGCACCCGATTTTCTTGTGGCCGATGAAAGAGTTTGGTTGGTACCAAGGACATCCGGCATGGGTTATTCCATTATGGATTGTGATCAGCGGAGCTGGCGCATTATGGATGAGCTGGTTGGTGTCTAAGTCAGAGAAAACGCGTTGGTTATTGCCTTAGCGGTGATTGCTAAGGCTTTCTGATGGATTGCTTAGGGACGACAGTTGAAGCGGCTGACGTTTAGCGCTTCAACGCAAAGTGTAAGAACTTATCGCCTTGGTAGGTTAAGGTTCCTTTGTCGCCAGGGTTAAGGGCGTGGAAATAGTGGATGCCGACTTGGAATTCACGTTTCGGACCAACTACTCCGCGTTGAACATAAATCCAGTACTCTTGATCTTCTTGGCCCGGTTCTGCGTCAGGAAGGTCGATCGATTGTTTGTCTAACACCGTGACATTCACTTTCTTCTCTGGCGCATTTTCACCTTGCGAGTGTTTTCGATAGAAACCAATAAATACCCAAGCCGCTAGAGCAGCGAGAGCAAAGATGGCAAAAAAGAGTGAATTAGGCATATAACCTCCATGTAGTCGTGATGGTTATTCTAGTCTTTCAGGCAATAGGGATATGTGTTTAAAGCCGTTATTCGTGAACTGTTGTAAGCCAAGCTGATTATTTTTCGGCAGACATCACATTTAATGGTCAGTTTGGGATAAAGCATTGTTATTTATTGTCTCTTTCTCTCGTAAATAACAGTGATTTTGTATAAGAATAGGGAAATGCTCGACTAGAATTATAGTGTGGAGTGGGAGGGCTAAGATGACCGATATTGAAAAAGTGGTGACAAGAACTCGCAATATAGAGAAATTATTGAGGCTTCAATATCATGCCGAAGGCGAAGGATTGCATGAGCTTGTAACAAGCTGTGAAGAAAGGCTACCGCACGATATGGTGAGCAAGCTGCGCTATATCGCAACGTGTCGTAATAAGGTAGTCAATGAACATGAGGCTAAGTTGGAAGACCAACATAAGTTCATCATGATGTGTAACGACTGTGAGAAGGAGCTGACTCCACGTAGTGGTCGTTTTATCTGGCGAGTTGCGATCTTACTGATGATGGCAATGACTTTAGCTGCCGCAGGTTTCTATTATGCGAACTGGGATGTGCTAACACTGCATCTGTTTTCGAAGTGAAAAAATTGAACAAAAAAAGGGACGCTCATGGCGTCCCTTTTTTTATCTGTAACTTGCTTAGTACATCATCGGTAGTGTCATTAGACCTACAACTACCGCGATCATTACAAGTCCTTGTCTTTGCGAAGATGAAATCATAACACTACTCCTAAATTTGGTTGTCTCTCGCTATGTTTTAAAGAATAGCACTACTTATGGCCTTAGATCAAGAATTACTTTCGAAAGCTTTAAAAGTAGTAGAAAACTATGAGTTTTTGGCTTGTTTGGCAGTGTTTAACTGTGTTTTATGGTGTGTTCTTAATTTGTTCGTTGTGATTTATGTTTGTTCTAATTTGATTTAACTTGTTGTTTTGTAATGGTTGTTTTGTGTAATTTATATTGTTAAAGGTTGTTAAACTGTATTAATAGAGGTTGGTGGTGGCTAGGTTGGTTTTGGTTGGTTTTTTAAGTTTTCGGCTTGGTTTTTGTGGCGATTTTTACCGGAGGCTTGAAATAACCTGACAAAACTGGGCGTTAAAAAAGAAAACTGGCTACTTTACAAGTCTAGGCTTGGTTGGCGTTTTTATTTTCCTATTAATCTTGAGTTTGTTTGTTTAAGTTATTGTTATTGTTATTGTTATTGTTTGATTTAAAGGTAGTTATTTTAATTTTTCAAGTGTGGTATTTGACGGAATTAGGCCGATTTTGGTGAAGTCGATAGGTTAGAATTGGCCAAAACTCAAGTATGGCGACTCTAATGCCATTTTGAATGGTTTTTATGATGATTCGTTCTAGTTTTAAACGAATGGCCATTGTCATGGTGGTAATTGTTACGACTTCAATCTAAAGAGACTCTTTTTAGTGGAAGCGTAATCAAGATCCAATTTTGAGGCGCTGAGGCTTTACATCAACACTCGTGTGCCTAGACTGGCGACGATTTAAAGCAATAGGGCAAGTGGTATGTGGAGTTGGTTAGCGGTTTCCTTATCTGGTATCGGAGCAATAGCAGGAACGAAACATGGACATATCGGTCAGGCCTTATCGTATAAGGTATTTACCTTTGTATTATTAGCGACAATTGCTTTAACTCAGTCGGTTGTGGCTGACTTTACCTATTGGATAGTTGCGGGGTTGGCTATCTCTGCGATCGCAGATGTGCTTCATACTCTCACTCAAAAACGCCCTCTGCATTTTGTCTGCTTCTTATTGGCTCAACTCTGTTACAGCAAAGCTTTTTGGTTACAGCTATCAGGTGAAATGGTTTGGTGGTTGTTCGCGCTGTTATTGGCAGCTTGCGTTGTTGCTTTCTTTTTACTGCTGCCACGCTTAGACAAACTCGTTTTTCCCGTGGTCATCATGGGCATTGTGCTTATTCAGTTAGCATGGGCTTCTGGTGAGGTTTGGCTGCTGGATCCTCAGTTATCACACGCGGTCGGTTTTGCTGGCTGTAGCGTGCTGCTCCTTTCGGCCTTAGCTTATGCGCTAAACAGTTACCGCAGCCCAATCAAGGGCGCTTACTTTTGGGTAACGGGCAGTTACTTTCTCGCACACGCATTCATCGTCGCATCGATTACTATTTAGGGTAGAGCTCTCTCAAGCCTGAGCTACATCAAAACGGCGTTGCTAAAACTCGGTACTCTACGTGTAATTCATTAAACATGAGATTGAGTTATGACGACTGAAATTCACGCACACAACGTTTTAAACCTGCTTAGTGAAAAGCCACTGACTCGCGAAGAGCTAACATTAGCGCTTGCTCAAACCTATGGCGAAGAAGCTCGCTTCCATACTTGTAAGCTCAATGGTCTGGATTTAGATAGCCTGTTGAAGTTTTTCTTGAAGATGGAAAAGGTTGTCGTTGTCGATGATAAGCTTTGCACTAACCGCGAACGTGTGTGTAATCACTAATTCTTAGTGGCTTGTTTTATTCGTGAATAAAGAGTGGGTGCATGTTTCGGCTCCACTCTTTTCATTACCTTTCAATCTGCTTTCGCTAACTTGCCTTCTTATAACATCCCCTTTTAAAAGCATCAGTTAACCCGCTTATCACTGCGTTCGAAAATCAATGTTGAGGCTGCTATACTCCGCGCACTTACGCTTTTCGAGACAAACTTATGGAAATCTTATCTGCAGCAACCATGCTGTTTCTTATCATGGACCCGCTTGGCAACTTGCCAATCGTGCTCTCTATCCTTAAGCATATTGACCCGAAGCGTCGCCGTATTGTTCTGATTCGTGAGCTGATGTTCGCACTGGTTATCTTGCTGCTGTTCTTATTTGCGGGTCAAAGCATCATGAACTTCCTGCACGTGCAGCCTGAAACCTTGAGTATCTCTGGCGGTATTATTCTGTTTATTATCGCGATTAAGATGATTTTCCCAAGTGCGGGTAGTATTACTGGCCTCGCGGCGGGTGAAGAACCGTTTATTGTGCCGATGGCGATCCCAATGATTGCTGGCCCTTCAGTGATTGCGGCATTGATTCTGTTGTCGACACAGCACCCTGACAATATGTTAGAGCTTTCAGCGGCTGTGATGCTGGCTTGGGGCGCTACCTTCTTCATTCTGATGTTTAATGGCTTCTTCCTGCGAGTGCTGGGAGAGAGAGGTCTTAAAGCCATCGAACGCTTGATGGGCTTGTTGTTGGTTATGCTGTCGACGCAAATGTTCCTCGATGGTGTGAAAGGCTACATGGGCTAACATCAATATCATTGCTGAATAAAAAAACGCCGCTTAAATGAGCGGCGTTTTTGTCTCTACTGTTTCTGTCATGATGTTTTCTGTAGCTAAGCGTTTTATATCTGGGCTTAAGCTCGATTACATCATGTGTTTGCGTCGGATATCGAGTAAGGCGAAGACACCGAAAATCAATATTGACCACTTCTCCCAACGTGACATCTCGATCTTATCGCCGAATGCGCCGATGAAAATCAGCATCTGCAGGCCGTGCATGAAGAACAAGAATGCGGTCATGATATAAAGCGCAATCGCAGCATTACCCGGAAACGGGTAGAAAATATTTACGATTAAGATAAACCAAACAAAGGCGATGGCTGCTTTTGCTAGTGGAAGCAAGAACTTCATTCAATAACTCCTATTCTTCAGTGATTCGATTGAACAGTCGGTAGCTTGACTGTCCGGTGGTCTTGTCGCGATGCAATTCCCAGTTCTCTGGCATAGCTTCGAGTTTCAGTTCTTTCTCTGTCTCGACGTAAATGATGGCATTGTCTGCAAGCCAACCGTTACTCTCAAGCAGTTGTACTGTTTCTGCCAGTAAGCCTTTGCGAAATGGTGGATCAAGGAAAACCATATCGTAAGGAGTGCCTGGTTTCTTAAGGAAAGAGATAGCATCAGTATTCACGACATTAATGTTGTCTGCCTTGAGCTCTTTCGCGTTATCAGAAAGCTGTTTAGCCGCCTTTTGATTCATTTCGAGCAGTGTCACCATTTTGGCTTGGCGAGAAGCTGCTTCAAAACCTAGACCGCCAGAACCGGCAAATACATCCAAGCAAGTTGAATGTGGGATATCTTGAGCCACCCAGTTAAAGAGTGTTTCTTTTACTCGGTCAATGGTTGGGCGTAATCCTTCTAAATCATGAACAGGCAGCTTTCTACCTCTCCATGAGCCACTAATAATTCGAACAAAGCCTCCGGATGGCTTTTTTTGTGATGTGTTTTGCTGGCGACGTCTTACCATAGATTTTTTGACCGCTAATAAAGTGATACTATACCGAGCCCAATTTAAGTGGGTTCGTGTATTAAATAAATTTGCAATGACAAAGTGTATCAAGCTAAAAGCAAACTTATCACTGCTTTGTCATTTTTCTTTACTATTCGTTTGTACAAGCTTGTATTGTATAACAATAGCAAAGAGTCGACGTGTATTAAGTCAATACAGTTAATTAGTAGATCTAGGAAACTCCTCTGATGACGGAAAAAAAGAAGCGCGGATTATTATCGTGGCTTGGTTTTGGTGAAGAAGAACAAAGCCCAAAAACTCAGAATGAAGCGAACGTAGAAAGCGTTGAAGATCAAACTGAAGTTGAATCACAAGTTGAGGCTGAACAGGTCGCGCCTGAAGCTGAACAAGTTAAGCCAACTGAATCTGAGCAAGCGCTTGAAGAAGCTCAACAAGAGCAGCAACCTGTCGCAGCAGAAGCAGAAGCAGAAGCAGAAGCAGAAGCAGAACAGGAAGAAGTGGCAGTTCCTCAAGCTAAGGTTGAAGAAGTACAAGAGAAGCCGACAGAAAGCTTCTTTGCTCGTCTTAAGCGCAGCCTAAGCCGCACTAAAGCAAACATCGGTGCTGGTTTCTTTGGTCTGTTCAAAGGCAAGCAAATCGATGAAGACCTGTTTGAAGAGCTAGAAGAGCAACTTCTGATTGCTGACGTGGGTATGAATACCACGGTTAAGATCATTGAAAACCTGACAGAAAAAGCATCTCGCAATGACCTAAAAGACGGTGAAGCGCTTTATGGTCTGCTCAAAGAAGAGATGGCAGACATCTTAAGCCAAGTGGAACAGCCACTGGTTGTTGATACCACTAAAACACCTTACGTTATCTTAATGGTGGGTGTGAACGGTGTAGGTAAGACAACTACGATCGGTAAGCTGGCGAAACAATTCCAAAATGAAGGCAAGAAAGTGATGCTAGCAGCGGGTGATACCTTCCGTGCTGCAGCCGTTGAACAGCTTCAGGTTTGGGGTCAGCGTAACGATGTGCCAGTTATCGCTCAACACACTGGTGCGGACAGTGCGTCTGTTATCTACGATGCGATTGAAGCAGCGAAGGCTCGTGGTGTTGATGTTGTGATTGCTGATACAGCCGGTCGTTTGCAGAACAAGAGCAACCTGATGGAAGAGCTACGCAAGATCGTTCGTGTAATGAAGAAAATTGATGACTCTGCGCCACACGAAATCATGCTAACGCTCGATGCAGGTACAGGTCAGAACGCTATCAGCCAAGCGAAGTTGTTCAGTGAAGTGGCTCCAGTTACGGGTATTACACTGACTAAGCTAGATGGTACGGCGAAAGGTGGTGTAATTTTCTCAATTGCTGACCAGTTCCAGATTCCAATCCGCTACATTGGTGTGGGTGAAGGTATTGATGACCTGCGTCCATTTGAATCTAAAGACTTCATTGAAGCACTATTTAGCCGCGAAGAGTAACGCGAGTAGCAAAGTGGTTTATCCTTAATCTGCTACCGTTTTTAAATTTGATATTAGTGATCGTAAGAGGAATTTTCGGTGATCAAATTTCAGCAAGTGAGTAAAGCCTACCGAGGTGGAAGACAAGCGCTCCAAAAAGTGGACTTTCACCTGAAACGTGGAGAGATGGCTTTTTTGGGTGGGCACTCTGGGGCTGGTAAAAGTACCTTGCTGAAGTTGATCTGCGCGATAGAGCGTCCAACTGATGGACGTGTCTGGTTCAACGATCACGATATCACTCGTATCCCAGCCAAAGACATTCCTTTCTTACGCCGTAATATTGGGATTGTTTTTCAAGACCATCGCCTGCTGATGGACCGTTCGATTTTCGATAACGTCGCTCTGCCTATGCGTATTGAATCTATTTCTGAAAACGAAATAAAACGCCGAGTCAGTGCTGCGTTGGATAAAACCGGTTTATTAGATAAAGCCCGTTGTTTGCCAAGCCAACTTTCTGGTGGTGAACAACAACGCGTGGGTATTGCTCGCGCCGTGGTTAACCGTCCAACTCTGCTTTTAGCCGATGAGCCTACCGGTAATCTAGACCCTGAATTATCTAACCGTGTGTTGCGATTATTTGAAGAATTCAACCGCGCAGGTGTGACGATCATCCTAGCGACGCATGATATCGGGTTAGTGAACACTCGCCCTCAGTACCGCCATCTTGAATTAAACCAAGGATTTTTGAGTGAGGTTGAAGACTATGGCCGCGAATAAGCGCATCAAAAAACCTCAATCTAATCGAGCAGCAAACCGCGCTTCAAGCGACGGCTTCTTTGTTGTTCACTGGAAACAAGCCAAGTCATCGTTCTCGCAAATGTGGCAGCGCCCGTTAGGCAACTTACTGACCCTTGCGGTGATCTCTATGGCGTTGGCGATGCCAGCTTGTTTGTACCTATTAGGTAAAAATGTAGGGGAAGTGGCGCAAGATGTCACTAGCCCGTCACAAATAAGTGCTTATGTAGAGGATGGTATTCCTGAGCCACGAGTAATGGTGCTTAAGGATGAAATCGAAAGTTGGGATCAAGTTGAGCTCGTGGAGTACATTTCTCCGCAGCAAGGGCTTGCAGACCTCAGCCAGTATTCTGGTTTTGAAGACGCCCTAACCATTCTCGACGATTATTCACTGCCAGGTGTGCTGGTGATTACGCCAAGCGTGCACAGCGATACCTTAATTAAAGAGCTGGCAGGCACAGTTAAACAACAAGAATTAGTGACCGATGTTCGCCTAGACGAAGATTGGTTAGCGCGATTAGATGCGATCAAAGCATTAGCGGCTGTCATCGTGATTACCTTAACGGTATTGATGCTGGGCGCGGTATTTCTGATTATCGGCAATACACTACGATTTAATGTGTTGGCGCATAAAGAAGAGATTCAAACCATGAAGCTGATTGGTGCGACCGACAGCTACATTCTTCGACCATACCTTTATGCTGGGATGTGGTTTGGCGTTTTAGGTTCGATTAGCGCTTGGGTAATGACGGCATTGATTACCGTATTGCTGAACAGCGCGGTGGATGATTTGGCTCAGCTATACGACAGCCACTTCCGTTTAATTGGCCTGAGTTGGGATGAATCTTTACTGCTTTTGATCGTCGGAACTCTGCTTGGTAGTGTGGCTGCAAAGCTTTCTGCACAGCGTCACCTAAAAGAAATTGAACCAGTTTAGGTGAATAGAGTCATATTTAGACGAAAAATAGGCACTTCTTAACAAGTTTTTGCCTTGTATAGACGAATTGATTATGCATAATTACTTCCCCCTCCTTGAAACCTGTTCATTTTAGGTTCAAGATTGTAGGGTTTTAATAGATGTATTACTCCAGATCAGAGATTGATGAGGAACCGAATGGCAAACCAAGCGTATCAAATGGCTTTAGTCACACAAGATAGTTTAGATAGCTATATCCGCTCAGCGAACAGCTACCCTATGCTGACTCCTGAAGAGGAACGTGGACTTGCAGAGCGATTACATTACAAAGGTGAGATCGACGCTGCGAAAGGCTTGATCCTTTCCCACCTAAGATTCGTGGTGCACGTTGCAAGAGGCTACTCTGGCTACGGGCTACCAATGGCTGATCTCGTCCAAGAAGGTAACATCGGCTTGATGAAGGCTGTTAAGCGCTTCAATCCGGAAGTTGGTGTTCGTCTCGTCTCGTTTGCTGTTCACTGGATCAAAGCTGAAATCCATGAATACGTTCTACGTAACTGGCGTATCGTTAAAATTGCGACCACTAAGGCACAGCGTAAACTGTTCTTTAACCTTCGTAAGTCTAAAAAGCGTTTGGGTTGGTTCAATAACGGTGAAGTTGAGACGGTTGCTCGTGAACTGGGTGTTGAGCCTTCAGAAGTTCGTGAGATGGAATCTCGCTTAGCAGCACAAGATGCGACGTTTGAAGCGCCTATGGACGATGACGATGGCGGTTCTGCTTACACTGCTCCAGTTTACTACCTAGAAGACAAGGCGTCAGACGTTGCTGAGACGGTTGAAGCGGCTAACTGGGAGTCACACACCAATAATCGCCTAGGGCTAGCACTAGCAAGCTTAGACGAGCGTAGCCAACACATTGTTCGCTCACGTTGGTTAGACGACAACAAGGCAACCCTGCAAGACTTAGCGGATACCTACAGTATATCAGCTGAGCGTGTTCGCCAGTTAGAAAAGAATGCGATGAAGAAATTGAAACAAGCCGTTGGTGATTTCTAATAGCATCTAGTTTCTATTAGCTTCTACTTTCTAGTAGAGCTAACAAATAGCTGAATTTTGAAAAGGCCGAGATCGAGAGATCTCGGCCTTTTTGTTTTGGATCGATTTCTCAACTTTTGCGATCGAAATTTGCAAAATGATTTTGTGGATAACTCTGTGAGAAGTTTATTCGTCAGCTATCTAAAAGCAGTGTGTAGTAAGGCTTTGACGGGGTTTTTCGAGTGGGGATATGTTTCAGTTAACCCACAGTTAGATCAGGATTATTACTACATGTTGTGGATCTATTTTTGAAAAGACACTTTATTCACGCAATTCACAGATTTATCCACAAATGGTGTAAAAGTGATCGCTGGTGGATAACCTTATTAAGTGGATGTGAATGTTAGCCTTGGGATAGGTTACAATGGCAGCAAAGTAAATCAGTATAAAAAGAGAAAGTCATGGACCAGTTTAAACATATCGATGTTAAAGGCGCTCAAGCCCTCATCGAACAAGGCGAAGCTCGACTTGTCGATATACGTGACCCGCAGTCTTTTGCGGTTGCCCACCCAAAAACAGCCTACCACCTGACTAACGATACGATGGTGTCATTCATGGATGAGGTTGAGTTCGAACAACCTATCTTAGTGATGTGCTACCACGGCATCAGTAGCCAAGGTGCGGCACAATATTTAGTGAACCAAGGCTTTGAAGAGGTATATAGTGTTGATGGTGGTTTCGAAGCTTGGCATCGTGCTGAACTTCCAGTGATCGCAGGTTAATGACTTTCATCACCTGAACCGCCTCAAGCATCCCTCATAGAATGAATAGGAAGTAACAATGATTAGATTGATGGTGTTAGACAATCCACGTCTTGCTCAAGCATTTATTGATTATATGGCCTCTCGTCAGATCCCTATTCAGATGTCTCCAGAGGGAGAAGGGCGTTTTGCTCTTTGGCTTCTTGATGGCCAATTTCAGGTTGAAACCGAAGCTGAGCTGAATCGTTTTCTGGCTGAGCCCAATCATAAGCGCTATCAAGCTGCATCTTGGGACATGGCAGAGACCAGAAAGAGCAACTTCCATTACCACACGCCAAGCTTCATGGGCATGATCAAAGCCAAAGCAGGCCCAGTGACACTAAGCCTGATGTTGGTGTGTGTGGTGATTTTTGCGCTGCAACAGATCGGTTTTGGCCAAGCTATTTTCAATGCCCTACATTTCCCAGCGGTGGATGGACAGCAATGGCAGCTGTGGCGTTGGTTGAGTCATGCCGTTCTACATTTCTCTGTTATGCACATCGCATTTAATATTTTGTGGTGGTGGCAGCTAGGTGGAGACATTGAGAAGAAACTTGGCAGCCTCAAGCTACTTCAGATCTTTGCTGTCTCTTCTGCGCTTTCAGGTGCTGGGCAGTATTGGGTTGAAGGGGCGAACTTCGGTGGTTTGTCTGGTGTTGTGTATGCCTTGGTTGGTTACTTATGGGTGGTTGGTGCGAAGGCGCCACAACTTGGTTTAGGTATCCCAAGACAGATTGTCGGCTTTATGTTGGTGTGGATGGTGCTTGGGTACATGCAGCCATTTATGGCTATCGCCAATACGGCGCATTTAGCTGGTCTAGCCGCTGGTGTGATTATTGGCTTTATCGATGCGATGAAAGCACCAAGCTCGGCAAGAAGCTAATTCATATCTTCTAATGAGTAGCCAAACGATAGAGACAAAAAAAGCGGCCAGATGAGCCGCTTTTTTATTGGGATTCGTTTTACATCATTACTGATAAAGGTATTTGGTAAACAGTAAGTCAGCAATCAGGGTTTTACCTGTCTCTGGAAGCAAAATCTTGTTGAGGTGTTCAACTAAGGATTTTCTTAAGTCTTCACGGCCAGATAGAGATTTAATGGTTTCTTCGTTTTGTTTGCCAAGCAATTCAATCACCGCATCGCGAATCAGTGGTTGGTGATGCTCAATAGCGGCCAAGTCGTTACTATTTGCCACCATGATGTCGAGGCGAACCTGAATGTAGCCCAGTTTTTTACCTTTAGTGTAAAAATTGGTGGTCAGGTCTGGCTCTAGCGTGAAGTAGGCTAGTTTGGGCCCCGACTCCTCTTCTGCGAAGCTAGATGCTGAAAAGAGTAGAGTAATCGCAAGAAATATTTGGGCTACATAACGTTTGTGCATATTTGTGACTTTTCTTTAGTTTATTCGCGATATTCGAAACGCATTAGTCTTGTTACAATGAGCGGTCTAAATCTAAATACGTTTACAATTCGAAGAACGCTTTAATTTTGTTCGAAAGTTGAAGCTTTATTGTACGTGTAAAGTCACCTATTGAATACTAGTATGAATCAGCCAATATCGCTGTATCTTAATTCGTTAATGAATGTAGATTGGCAAAGTACAGAAACATTTGATTTTCCTAATGAAACCACCAAAGAGTGGCTGATGGAGCAAGGTTCTCTTTCCCGCAAGTTGGGGAAGTGCTGTCAGCACCTGTCTGTTGAGTTGCTTCATAATCAAGTTGTAGAACGCTCAATGCTGCAACAAGACGAGGAACATCTTTTATCATCGTTTGATTGCTTACTGCGTAAAGTGATTTTAAAGGGTGATGACGAACCGTGGGTGTTAGGTCGAACCTTGATTCCCCGAGTCACATTAGAAGATCATCAGCACTCAGACCTTTCTCAACAAGGTAATGTCCCGCTTGGATTGACCGTTTTTAGTGCTGAGAACGTGGAGCGAGATGCGCTGCAAGTTGGTTGGGTTATCGCAGGCGATGAGCGATTACTCGCGCGTCGTTCTCGATTATGGATGAACCATAAACCGATGCTTGTGGCAGAACTGTTTTTACCAACATCACCCATTTACTCTAAGGAGAGTGTGTAAATGCTTGCCACCAAAGCGAAGGCGTATTGGCAATTAACGCGAATGAATCGCCCGATTGGTACCCTATTACTCCTTTGGCCGACCTTGTGGTCACTGATTATCGCCGCACAAGGTATGCCTGATTTTGATGTCTTGGTTGTTTTTGTACTCGGCGTGGTGTTGATGCGTTCAGCTGGCTGTGTGATCAATGACTTTGCGGACCGTAAAGTAGATGGTCATGTTAAACGTACCAAGCAGCGTCCACTGCCGTCTGGTTTGGTTTCCAGTAAGGAAGCGATTCTGCTCTTTTTAGTGCTAGCCGTAGTTTCATTCTTGCTGGTACTCACCATGAATCCACTGACCATTAAGCTCTCATTTATTGGTGTGGGTCTGGCGTTCATTTACCCTTTCATGAAGCGTTTTACGCATCTTCCACAGTTGTTTCTTGGCTTAGCGTTTAGTTGGGCGATACCAATGGCTTGGGCGGCACAAACCAATGAACTGCCAAGCATTGTGTGGTTTGTCTTCGTGATTAACGCGTTGTGGACGATTGCTTACGACACGCAATATGCGATGGTTGACCGAGATGATGACTTGAAGATTGGTATTAAATCGACGGCTATTTTATTTGGTCGCTTCGATAAACTGATTGTTGGCTCTTTGCAACTCGTCACCCTAGCGATGCTGATTGCGTTAGGCATGCATTACCAACTAGGAGATACCTTCTATTGGGCACTGTTGGTAGCGGGAAGCTTATTTGTGTATCAACAACACCTGATGCGCCACCGTGATCGAGACCTTTGTTTCCAAGCCTTTCTAAACAACAACTATGTTGGAATGGCAGTGACAGCGGGCTTGTTCATTACCTTCTGGTAAGCATCCGCTTTTCGAGTTAACGAACGCTAAAGAAAAAGGCACCCATTGGGTGCCTTTTTTGATCGTGTTCGGTCTCGCTATTCAAGAGATTCTAAGCTGATGATTACTCCGCTTGGTGGATACTCTCTTGAATCGTCAAACGTACTTCAGGGTAAAGCATTGAGTAGAGAAGCTTAGCGAATTGCTGAGTCTTTTCTAAATCGCAGTTACCATCGTTATCCAGATATTGCTGCTGTTTCAAAGTGGCGAACATCGACGCAAACACGCCTTTATCGAAGAACTCTGGTGCATTAATGCCTTGTAGACGTCCCAGTCGTTGTGCGATGTCTTGGCTCTTCTGCTCAAGATCAGATTTATCCAGATCAGGGTTTTCTGCCAATAGGTTCAAAGCAATAGAGTAGCGCTGTAGCGTTTCTGAAATCGTACGGCCTAACAGCATCAGTGCTTGGCTGTTTGACTGGTTGATGGTGACTTGGTTGTCCGACACCACAAGCATACCTTGGCCAACAAGCTCTTCAATGATGTTCGCTACCACGCTTTCAAGCTGATCTTCGTCATAGCTTAAGAACAACTCTTTCTTCAAGAACGGGTAGATAGCAGCAACGTTCTCTTGAATCGTGTCAATGGTTAGGCCGTGCTGACGAATGGTCATCTGAGCAATTAATGATGGTAGAGCAAACAAATGAATGATGTTATTACGGTAGTAGGTCATCAGAATTGACTGGTGACGGTCTAGCGAAATGATGTCGCCCATTGAGTCTGATTCAATTAGGAACTTGTTCAGCGATTCAGCGTGTTTTACCAGATCTTCAGCACTGTCTTTTGGTACCGTAAATGTATCAGAGTAAGGCACGTTCTTAAGCAGAGACAGGTAACAGTTGATCTGAGAAACCAAAGAGTCACGAGACAATGCACGCTGTCTTGAAGCCAGTAACGCCGTTGCACAAAGTGTTAGTGCGTTGGTCGCTGCCGCATCGTTAATGTGTGTCATCATTTTGGTTGCCAGGTCATTGACCACTGGATTCATCCATTGTGGCTTGCTGGTTCCCATTGGATCGATATCTTTAGTCCACTCTGGAGCGTGCTCGTTCAGATATTGGTTAAGCTGAATCGGCTCACCAAAGTTGACGTAGCCTTTACCAAAATTGCGCAGTTTACGGAGTGTACGAATCACTAGGCTCGCATTTTCTTTTTCTTTGCGCTTACCACGAAGTTCTTTTGCGTAGGTCGCCACTTCCATTACGTGCTCATAGCCGATGTACACAGGTACTAACGTTACTGGACGGTTCATGCCGCGCAGCATAGCCTGAATAGTCATCGCCAACATGCCGGTTTTAGCTTGCAGTAGACGACCCGTACGAGAGCGACCACCTTCACTGAAGTACTCAACTGAGTAACCTTTAGCGAACAATTCTGCCAGATATTCACGGAAAATAGTCGAGTACAGCTTGTTGCCTTTGAAGCTCCGACGAATAAAGAACGCACCACCATGACGAAAAATAGGACCGGCAGGGAAGAAGTTCAGATTGATACCCGCAGCGATATGCGGCGGCACCATGCCTTCGTGGTAAAGCACGTAAGAAAGCAGTAAGTAATCCATGTGACTACGATGACAAGGCACATAAACAATCTCGTGACCATCTTGAGCCAGCTTACGAACTGTTGAAGCGTTGCTGATATGCAGGCCTTGATACAACTTATTCCACAACCAACCAAGAATCTTCTCACCACGCTTGATCAGCGAGTAAGAGAAGTTCGCAGCAATCTCGTCCATGATGTATTGAGCTTCTTTGCTCGCTTTCTCGATCGAGATGTTTTTTGCTTGTGCTTCATCTTCAATCGCTTTCTTGATCGCTTCAGATTTTAGTAGGCGGTCAAACAGAGCTTGGCGACTGGGCAGGTTAGGACCTGATGCTGCAAGTTTTTGGCGAGAAAAGTGAATACGTGCCACGCGCGCCAGTTTGTGTGCGATGGTGTTGTCGGTGCCGTGTGAGTTAGCCATGTAACGTAGAGAAACCACAGGACTAAAGCGAACCAAGCAGTCACGACCTGCCAGTAATACCGCTTTTGATTTCTCTAAGCCGTTCATTGCCTGTAGGTAAGGCTTCTGGTTATTCTCTTTACCAGGTTTACGCCCCCACAAAACGGTAGCAGGGATAACTTGAACATCGAGTTCAGAGTCGTCGGCGTGCAGTGAAAGCAATTCAGAGAACACTTCAATTGAAGAGCTTGGTACATAATCATCGTCTTGCAGCAGAGTTTTGCGAGAAGAGATGAAAACGTAGCGTTGCAGTGATTTGCCGTTGATTTCAAGCTTGCTCAACGGATCAGGTAGGCCTAATTCAAGTGCATGTTTTTGCAATGTAAGAATGTCGACACTTGAGCGAAACGGTAAGGCGTATACAATCGGTTTGCTCAAATCAATGTTCAAATCCTCAACAGGGTTTGAAGGAATTGATGTGCCCTTTACCAATACGGATAAAGGTAGCTTCATTAATGAACGTGAAAAAGATTGTCCAGAAGACATATAGGTTCACTGCCTCAATAGTTATTTCAATGTGCTGAAGCGTATCTCTATTTCTCTGATAAAAAGGATAAATCCTATGAGTGAAATAGGGATAAGCCTAGGCGTAAATTTAATCGATGCAAGAATACCAGAAACTGGTCTAACCTTTTAATGGAAATAGTCATATTGCCGTTAAGTTTGTGGAAAATCATTCATCGACTGATTGAGTATAGGGTTAAAAATGACCAAAAAATCAAACACCGGATTCAAACGCATCATCAAAGCAGCAGGCTTTTCATGGCAAGGCATTACGAGTTCGTTTAAAAATGAGGCTGCATTTCGACAGGAAGTGTTCATGGCGGTCGTGCTTATTCCGTTGGCATTTTACCTAGATGTAAGCCAAGTTGAACGAATCTTAATGATCTCATCGGTGGTATTGGTGATGGTTGTCGAGCTAATCAATACCGCGATTGAAGCGGTTGTCGACCGAATCGGCAGTGAACATCATGAGCTTTCTGGGATGGTTAAAGATGTCGGTTCGGCAGCAGTTTTCATCTGTTTGGCACTCGCAGGTTATGTGTGGCTAGAGATCCTGTTTTTGTAATTTGCTAAAAATGAACTAAAAACAAGCAATTGCTTTGCTTTTGTTCAGTTACTGGATATACTCACAGTTAACTGTATAAAAAGACAGGTGAATCATGAAGCCGTTAACGCCCCGCCAGCAACAAGTCTTTGACCTTATCAAAGGTAAGATCGAAGATTCCGGTATGCCACCGACACGTGCAGAAATCGCGCGTGAACTAGGCTTCCGTTCTGCTAATGCTGCAGAAGAACATTTGAAAGCTCTTGCTCGTAAAGAAGCGATTGAGATTATCCCAGGTGCGTCTCGCGGTATTCGTATTTTGCTTGAAGATGCAGCAAACGAAGAGCAAGGTTTACCATTAATCGGTCAGGTTGCCGCTGGTGAGCCTATCTTGGCTCAAGAGCATGTAGAAATGCATTACCAAGTTGATCCAGGCATGTTTAAACCACAAGCTGACTTCTTACTTCGTGTAAATGGCGAAAGTATGAAAGACATCGGTATTATGGATGGTGATTTATTAGCTGTTCATAAAACACAAGATGTACGCGATGGTCAGGTTGTAGTGGCTCGTGTCGATGATGATGTAACGGTAAAACGCCTAGAACGTAAAGGTTCAACGGTTCTGTTACATGCTGAAAATGAAGAGTTTTCTCCAATCCATGTCGATCTAGAATCTCAACACTTGTCTATTGAAGGGCTTGCGGTTGGTATTATTCGCAACACCGACTGGATGTAGTCAGTACAAATAGCTTATTGATATTTATTCTCAATAACTTGTCATTGTAATTGATATTCATTATCATCTTCTTTGTCGAGATACAAGGAAGATGATGATGCCAAACCCAACCAAACCTCAAATGAAGCCGCTTACTCGTAAGCCGCGCTCCTCTGTTCAAAAGGCTTCTTCTGAACAAGGGTCTGCACATCAAGAATTCCAAGTTCCGACGAACCTCGTTCAGCATCTTTGGTTTCGTAGCCGTGAAAGCCTAGCTGATGATGGTCTCGTTTATGATCCTATCGCAGCTCAAGCCTGCAAGCGTTGCCAGCTCGCACCAGAATGTCTTACCGGTGAACTCGACCAACAGCAACTCCTTTACGCGACACTGACTCAACTTTGTGATTCTCAAGTTCAACAGTTTTTATCTCATAACCCAGATGCTTGGATTATTAACGTGGGAGCAGGGCTCGATACCCGTTTCTACCGTTTAGATAATGGCCGCTGTCATTGGGTTGAGTTAGATGTAACCGAGAATCTGCTTTGGCGACAACGCTTGTTCCACAAAAATGAACGCTATCGCTTAGAGTGTGGCTCTGTCGATGACCTAACTTGGTTGGATGAACTTAATATTCCAGAACAAGCCTCGGTGATGGTGGTATGTGAACATGCTTTGCTGGATTGTAATGAACAACAGACCGCGAACTTCATTCAGTCTTTGAGCCGCTACTTTACTCATGCACATGCGTGTTTAGTCTTAGCTGGAGATAAAAGCTCAAGTACGTTGGGACAAAAGCTTGGTTCAGGAAAGTATGCTCATGGGTTGTCTTCACCAATAGACAGCGTTCTTAATTGGCTGCCATGGGCACAATGGGTAAAAGCGTTTTCTCCCCTAGACCAACAATGCAATCGTTGGAAATTGTGGCAGCGGCTTCTTTGTAAGATCTCTCAGGTCAAAAAGCGTTTAACGCCGCAGTTAGTGCTCGTTAAGTGGTAACCCTAGTGGTTCTGTATTTCGAGTAACTGAGTACATAGCCGGTATAAGTAAAATTCCACAACATAGTGAAAGCCCACCCACTAGGTTAAACTATCGCCTCTAATCTAAGAGGTGATCGTGAAGCTATTTAATCCCCAAACTATTTTTCAAACGCTATCCAATCAGGCGATGCACAAAAAAGTGCTGCTGCTCGCGATCCCGATGGTTCTCTCTAATATTACTGTTCCACTGCTGGGCTTAGTCGATGCGGCGGTTATCGGTCACCTCGAGCACTCTTGGTATTTAGGTGGTGTGGCGCTGGGCGGCACAATGATCAGCGTGACCTTTTGGTTGCTTGGTTTCCTGCGCATGTCGACAACAGGGCTAGCCGCACAATCTTATGGTGCGAATGATGGCAAGCAACTTGGTTTAGTCTTTGTGCAAGGCGTGACCATGGCCTTAGGGTTTGCTGGTGTCTTTTTGCTTTTACACAGTCTAGTCGCCGATTTAGTTTTCTCATTGAGTAGCGCCAGTGATCAAGTTAAGCACTATGGTCAGCAATATTTCTCAATCCGCGCTTGGAGTGCGCCTGCTGCGCTAACTAACTTTGTGATTCTAGGTTGGTTACTCGGGACTCAAAATGCCAAAGCGCCCATGTGGATGGTCATCATCACCAATATCACCAATATCGTTTTGGATATTGTTTTTGTTATCGGCTTAGGATGGCAAGTGGAAGGTGCAGCATTGGCATCTGTAATGGCTGATTATGCCGGTCTAACATTTGGCTTGATTTGTGTTTACCGAATCTGGGCGAAGAAGCAGTTACCATCGCCATGGGATCTGCTTAAGAAAACCAGCCAAGGTTTGAGTCGTTTCGTGAAATTGAATCGCGATATCTTTCTTCGTTCATTATGCCTACAAGCGACTTTCACTTTCATGACCTTCCAAGGTGCAAGCTTTGGCGATGATGTTGTTGCGGCCAATGCCGTGTTGATGAGTTTCTTGATGATCATCTCTTATGGGATGGATGGCTTTGCCTACGCAATGGAAACGATGGTCGGTAAGGCGATAGGCGCGAAAGACAAAGATGAGCTGAACCAGTCATTGATTGGAACTTTCTTCTGGAGCTTCAATATTTGTTTGGTACTGACCATAGTGTTCGCACTCGTTGGCTCGAGCTTAATCAATATGATCACCACAATCCCAGACGTGAAGAGTCAAGCCGAGGTGTATTTACCGTGGTTAATCGCAATGCCATTGGTGTCTATGTGGTGCTTCTTGTTGGATGGTATTTTTGTTGGAGCAACTAAGGGCAAGGATATGCGCAATAGTATGTTTGTTGCGACCTGCAGTTTCTTCGCGATTTTCTATTTAGCATCAGGTTTAGAGAACCATGCACTGTGGTTAGCGATGCTGAGCTTTATGGCAATGCGCGGAATTGGTCTTGGTGTGTTGTTTGTTTCTCAGTGGAAGAAAGGGGAGTTTCTCGCTTAGCTCGAGGGCTCTGTTTGTGGAGAGTAAATGAGGCTGTACAGGTAAAGGGGTATTTAGAACATCATGATCTAATTACTATCAATACTCTAACATTCAATATCTTAAATAAAAACAGCAAGCGCATGGCTTGCTGTTTTATGAATTTGGCCTATGGGTGGTCAAATACTCCTATTGGTTCTATATCTAGAATAAACGGTTAAGCCCGTTGAGTGCTGCAACACGATAAGCTTCCGCCATCGTTGGATAGTTAAAGGTCGTATTCACAAAGTACTCGATGGTATTTGCTTCACCTTTCTGCTCCATGATCGCTTGTCCGATATGGATGATTTCAGCGGCACGCTCACCAAACACGTGGATACCTAAAATCTCTTTGGTTTCGCGATGGAACAGGATCTTCAAGCTACCAATATCTTTACCCGCAATTTGAGCACGAGCTAGGTGTTTGAAAGAAGAACGTCCTACTTCATACGGTACTTTAGCTGCGGTAAGTTCTTGCTCGGTTTTACCAACAGAGCTGATCTCCGGAATGGTGTAGATGCCGGTTGGAATGTCTTCGATAAGGTGGCGTTCAGCTTCACCCTTCACAATTGCCTGAGCCACAAATCGACCTTGGTCATAAGCCGCGCTTGCTAGGCTAGGGTAGCCAATCACATCACCGACAGCGTAAACATGGTCAACATTGGTTTGGTAATTGGTATTTACTGAGACTTGCCCACGCGAGTCCGCTTCTAAGCCAACAGCACCAAGGTTCAGGTTATCGGTATTACCCGTTCGGCCATTGGCATACAGTAGGCAATCAGCGCGCATCTTTTTACCTGACTCTAGGTGAATGATCACGCCATCATCAGTGCCTTCAATTTTCTCAAAGGTTTCATCGTTGCGAATCACGACACCGCTGTTCCAGAAGTGATAAGAAAGTGCATCTGAGGTTTCATTGTCTAGGAATGACAACAGACGGTCACGAGTATTGATAAGATCGGTTTTTACACCCAAACCGCGGAAAATCGACGCGTATTCACAACCAATAACGCCAGCACCATAGATGATGATGTGTTGCGGGTCGTGTTTAAGAGAAAGAATCGAGTCACTGTCGTAGATACGTTCATGCAGGAAGTCGACGTTATCTGGTTGGTAAGGGCGAGAGCCTGTCGCGATAACAAATTTGTCTGCACTGTAATGTTCTTCAGTGCCATCGCTTTGCATTACCGAGACAGTGTTGGTATCGATAAAACGTGCAGTACCAAAGACCAACGTGCACTGGTTGCGGTCGTAGAAGCCTTGGCGTAATCGAGTCTGCTTGTCGATAACCGATTTGGCATGCCCCAAAATGTTAGAAAACGTTGAGTGTATGCTTTTGTTGTTCTGACAAAACAGCGGATTACTGTTGAATTCGATAATACGACTTACGGCATGACGCAGTGCTTTTGAAGGAATTGTTCCCCAGTGAGTACAACCACCACCAACGCTGCTCTCTTTCTCAATGATTGCAACGTTCAACCCGGCTTTGGTTAATCCCATCGCTGCCCCTTCTCCTCCGGGGCCACTACCAATTACGATTACATCAAAGTGGTTGGAGTGCGGCATAGATATCTTCCTTGTTATATTTGATTAACATTGCTTTAGCGAGATTTTAACCGATTCTGTTCTCGGGTACATGAAAAGGGCATCAGAGAGTCGGTGGGATCACGCAGTGTTATCGAAAAAATAATATTTGGTATGTCGTATGTCTCCAAATGACAGCGTGGATATTGAAATTTTTTCTTCGAACGTATTTACTTCGGTACGTGAACAAAGAGGTATGTTTAGTGTCTTATATAACCAGAGTGCCTTATATAAATAAGTGATTCGCGTTATATTGAATAGAGTATTAGACATGCCTGTTTAGGCTGTAAAAGAAGAAATTGATAAAGTATGAAACCAATGGGCATTCGCGCACAGCAAAAAGAAAAAACTCGTCGCAGCTTAATCGATGCAGCATTTAGCCAACTCAGCGCCGATCGTAGTTTTTCCAATCTAAGCTTGAGAGAAGTCGCTCGTGAGGCTGGAATAGCACCGACTTCCTTTTATCGTCACTTCAAAGACATGGATGAGCTTGGCTTAACCATGGTTGATGAAGGTGGCTTACTGCTGCGCCAGTTAATGCGTCAAGCTAGGCAACGCATAGTAAAAGAAGGCAGTGTGATTCGTACATCGGTTGAAACCTTTATGGAATTCATTGAAAGCAGCCCTAACGTATTCAGACTGTTATTGCGAGAGCGCTCAGGAACTTCATTTGAGTTTCGTGCAGCGGTAGCTCGTGAGATACAGCACTTCTCTGCTGAGTTAACCGAATATTTGATAACGACTGGCATGACACGAGACGAAGCTTTTACTCAAGCTGAAGCCTCCGTTATCTTGGTCTTCAACTCAGGGGCAGAAGCATTAGATTTAGATCGACGTCAGCGAGATGAACTGGCTGAACGCTTGATCATGCAATTGCGAATGATGGCCAAAGGGGCTTTTTGGTATCGTAAAGAACGTGAACGTAACCGATTAAAAGGCGGGATTGAATAATGTCGAATGAAAATAATACTGTAAACCGTGGTTCAGAAAGAAAGACACTCGTACTTGCTGTTATTGCCGGTGTGTGTGGTGATGCTCTGTTATCTTGGGTAACAATGAGCGAAGTGGGCTTCTCTATTTTCCCACTGATTGCTTTAGTCTTGGCTGTACAAGCACTTTACCAAGAGTACCTAACTAACCCAGTATCTGAAGATATTCCACTAGTAGGTTTGGCTTGTTTCTTTGTAGGTGCATTTGGCCACTCGGCTTTTGTGAAGGCACAACACCCTGATGCTGGCTCAAACTTCTTTGCGATTATTGTCGCGATGTTGCTTCTTGCATGGGTAGGTAAGAAACTCGGCTTTATCGGCAAAACTGCTTAAGCTGATTTAGAAATTAAAAAAACGAGCCAATGGGCTCGTTTTTTTGTATCTGCTGTTTGGCTTAGACCTGAAAGCGATACTTACGCTTTACGCTCTAGGAATACGCCAGCTTCCATGTGGTGCGTGTATGGAAGTTTGTGTCCAATAAGATTTATTACAGTCCATATTTTTCACTTAAGTTACTGTTACTAAGGGGTTCTCTCTATTTGGTTGTCCAGTGGAGTTCTAGATAATACAATAGGAACTCACCTGTTCCCGTACCCTGAGCCGTACCCAGAAGCATAGGTTTAATATAATGACAAAGAGAATTAGCAGCAATGCCACATTGCAAGCGTTGAAGCCTCAAGATAAAGAGTACATGATCCCTGATAAAAAAGTTGAAGGATTAAATATCCGTGTTCGTCCCACGGGAACAATGACCTGGACCTTTCGCTTTCAAATAGGTAAAAAACACGAAAAGATTTCAATGGGTCGATACATAAAGTCGAAGCCTCAAACGGGTATGACTTTAGAGCAAGCTAGAGAAGAAGCAGGTCGTTATCGTAGTTGGTTAGAAAATAACAAAAATCCTAAACTTGAGCTAGTTAGAGAAAGCGAGAACAAGAGGCAGAAAAAACTTTCCATGATGCATTTGTTAGTTTTGACGCTATACACTTATCGAAACAGTTACGAGGAGAGCAGGCTAGGACGATTTACTTACGAGATGTGAAACCGTTTATTGGTGACGTTAAATTAGATGATCTTAATATTATGGATCTAAATAGAGTATTTGACGCTAAAACTGATCAGTCTGGGCTGCGTATGGCCGGAGCTATAGGCGCATGTCATAAAGTGATGAACCAAATCATAAATCATGCGTTAGCTCTCAATATGCTTGAGGTGCACCCAGCCCCACAACTAAAAGCAAAAGATGTAGGAGGCGGTTCAAAAATAACTAAAAGAAATTTGAGTTTTAATGAATTAGAATTACTACAGTCGAGTTTAGAATCGTGGAAGACTAACACCTCTAATATTCGGCTAATTAGGTTTTTACTTGGTTGTGGTCAGAGAATACGAGCTGTTTTAGAAATGAGATGGGAAGAAGTAGATTTGAAAAATAGAACTTGGATTCTTCCTGCAAGTTCAAAAGATAGGCATAGTAAGAGTCCAGAAAGTCGAAAAGTTCCATTGAGTGACTATTTGATTGAATTGCTTAAAGAGCAGCGAAAAGAAATTGCTAATAGCAGGAAGTTAGTTTGGCCTCAATTAAACTCAGATAAAGTACAAGAATCATCAGCTATTAGAATTATTATTAAAAGAAACCTCCCAGATGGAATAGAACCATTCTCACCTCATGACTTACGCCGAACCTTTATTAGCCGATGCAATGAAATGAAGCTCGATATAGTCGCGGTCGAAAAAGCGGTCGGGCATCAGTTACCTGGTATGTTGCGAGTTTATAATCATTACGACTACTTCAATGAGCAATTACAGGTAATGCAAGCGTGGGGGAGAAAGTTACAAGCTCTTGCTCCTAAGAAAAAAGATCAGATATCGCCTACAAAAGCAGCATTTTTGCGTCGACATTTTGGTATATAATCTGCTACTTCTGCTACTTCTGCTATTTGTAGCAGGAATAGCAGTCTTATAGGGGGGAATTGTTTGCCATTTACTTGCATTTCAACATTGGGGAGTACACTAGAGGTCACCCTTCAACGATCCATCAACTCAGGCATACCACTTTATTACTGTCCACCTGAACAGTCATACCTCTGGTTTGGTATTGATGACGATGAATGGCATAAAAAAACATACGAAGCCACTTTTTTAGTGAATTCATATAGACATCCCTTGAATTATAACTTATCGAAAATTATTGGTAACAATGCCACTCAAGGTTTTTTGGTTGAATTAAATCTGCAATTATCTGATGTACACCATATTTTAAATTTTGGAAAATGCCAGATTAAAGAATCACCGCTGGTTTTTTTATTTGATGAGTATAGCGAAAAAGAATTGGATGCGTTTTTCCATATAGAGGCATTAATAAATAACAAGATAGAGATAAGCGGTTTTACTGAAAGAGAAACGTGGCGTAGGATACAGAGAACCATTTTTAGTCTTAAGTTTTTTGGTAAATATCATATATCAAAACAAGGAGGGGAGGTGTTTTCTGAAATAAGTAATGTCTCATTCTTAAATATGGGAATGGATAATATCTTTTATGATGAAAAACATGAAGATGCATTAAGGTATGGTATTTCACTATCCTCCCTTCCTTCAGTTGAAGACATAGATGAGTATAAAGGCTCGTTTTATAAAGTGGATGAACGTTATAAAAATGATGACTATAAGCTATTGTGCGATCTGGCAGCTTTTGCTCATTTGATCTATGAAATAAAACCTTCGTTGAACCCTAAGAATACGACCGAAAGGGCAAAACTGATAGATGAATACGTACTGAAAAGAGAAGTAGACAAACCTAGCAGGAAAGCCGAGGCTTTTGAACGGTTTATCAACCCAACTACGAGAGTAAAGATAAGTAATAGAACCGATGACGAAGGTAAACCTGAAGAACCATTTTTAAACCCACCAATATTACCGCATTTGATCAATTTAAGTTTAAATAATGAACTGGATAATGTCGTTTTTTCGAATGACGAGTACAAGGGTTATTGTATGGCACTTTTCAATAGATGAAAGGCTTTGTTGCGTAATTAAATTTAGAGATAAAGCCAACCCGTTTCGGATGTTTCTTAGTCAAAACGACAAGTTTCAGGCATACCTAACCCTGTGAGCTTGTTCAACGCTTTTATCATCGCGTAAGTTTCCCCCACTTGTGCATTGTAATTTCTTAAACTTAAACGACCACCAAGCAACTGTTTAACTCGATACATCGCTGTTTCTGAGAGGGAGCGTTTGTGATAACCATACCGCTCTTTCCAATACTTGTTTGAGCCATATAACTTCTGACAACCTACTGCGAGATTTCGGGGATGACCCCGTTCCCAGAAGGCAGCTCCTTCTCTTGGAGGAATAAGTGCAACGGCTTGCTTGATCTTAATCGCATCGTAACATGCTCTCGTATCATAAGCGCCATCACCAGACACCTCAAGGATACTTCGGCGGGTTTGTTTTAGTAAATTCGGGAGTACTTCTCCATCTGTAACCGTCGATAAACTTAGCTCAGCTGCAATGATTTCATGAGTGCTTGTATCCACAGCAATATGCAGCTTTCGCCAGACTCTACGTTTGCCATCTGTCCCGTGTTTTTTGACTTTCCATTCACCTTCGCCATAAACCTTAAGGCCAGTCGCATCAATAGCTAGATGTTGTATCGCACCTCTCGTTTTTGTCTTAAATGAGACCTCAACTTGCTTGGCTCTACGACTGATGCAGGTGTAATGCGGGCAGCTTAATGGAATATCGGCAAGTTTAAATATCGAGTTGATAAATCCTTGAAGCGCTCTTAGTGGCATAGAAAAAACTCGTTTTACCATGAGTGCTGTCGTGATAGCTAAATCACTGAATCGACGAGGCCTTCCACGTTTATTCTGTTTGCTTTGCGTCCAGTTACTTATCGCTTCTTCATCCATCCAAAGGTCAAGGAACCGCGGTTAATGAGTGATTGGTTGTATTGCTTCCAGTTGTTTGTTTTGTAACGATGTTTAGGCATAGGACTACGAGAGGGAGTGGATGTAGCTGATCAGATCGTAGGTTCTGGATTTAGTTCCACTGAATTACGCAACAAAGCCCATTCATCGTCTAAATTGGCTTCGACGTTATCGTCCCTTCGAATATGGTATTCCACGCCATGATACCATCGCTCGAGTTATATCTCGCCTTAAGCCAGAAGAAATAGAGACAGCGTTTCAACGCTGGATGAGCTGTCTTATTGAGTCTACTGGAAGTGATGTAATTGCCATTGATGGCAAAACTGCTCGACGCTCTTTTGATACGCGCGAAAGGCAAAATCCACTCCATGCGGTCAGCGCTTGGAGTAGTCAACATCAGCTCGTTCTCGGGCAAGTCGCGGTTGATGAGAAGAGCAATGAGATATCCGCTATCCCAAGGTTGCTCACATTACTTGATATTGAGAACTGCATCATCACGCTAGACGCAATGGGGTGTCAAAAAGACATCGCTAAGCAGATTGTTAAAGGTAAAGCGGATTACGTATTAGCCTTAAAAGGCAATCACTCTGGAATGAAAGCAGAGCTTGAAGCTTGGTGGCACAAATCAATGCGAGAAGGCACAACTTCTGAAACGTATGACGAGTACAGTGAAGTAAGTGCAGGGCATGGACGTATTGAAACTCGTCATTGCGAGCAGTTAATTATTGATAGAGCCTGGTTAGACAAAGATTATCGCTGGGATGGCTTACAGAGTGTAATCAAAGTGACCGCCACCGTTGAAGAAAAATTAAGTGGTAAAAAATCGGAAGAAACTCGATGGTATATCAGTTCATTAGCCCTCAACGCGCAACAAGCACTCGATGCAGTAAGAAGCCACTGGCAGGTAGAAAGTATGCATTGGATGTTAGATGTAACGTTTAGAGAAGATGAGTCACGTATCCGCAGAGGCACAGGAGCTTTAGCTTTCAATGTTCTGAGGAAAATCGCACTAAGTCTTTTTAAACAAGATACAAGTAAAAACATCAGCATGGTAAGAAAGAGGAAGATAGCGGCTCTTGATGATGAGTACCGCTCGGTTCTTTTAAACGCTGGAATTAAAATGCTCTAGCCGTGAGTCACTCCCCCCTTTGTATTGATACATGGTTGTTTTAGGTACTGAACGTTTGTGACAACGATAATCAACTGATAGAACTAGCCCCCTTTCAATAGCCTTTCCTAACCCCCAGCTCCCATGCGCCGACTTATAGCTTAGTTGCGATGGACTTCAAAAAATCAGTTCTCAGTGTCATTTTGGAGTTTATGGAGTTTATGGAGTTTCCTAAGTACGATGATTCGATTTTTGCTTTGATTTAAAGTGCAGTCTCTGGTTACAAGTAGGAGAAACATAAATGAAGAGCAAAGAGCCCCACATCTATCGTATTCATGATCTGATTAAGATAACGGGTCTGTCTAGATCGTCTATTTACGACAAAATCAACCAACATTCGCCACGCCATGACGCCTCTTTCCCAAGGTCGTTGTCGCTTGGCCCGCGCGCTGTCGGGTGGCTATCTTCTGAAGTACACGAATGGCTAGACTCTAAAGCTAGAGCGCGTCAGTCTGATGATGAGGGGGTCATTCAATGAGCAATGTGCTTCCTATAGGCCTTCAGGGCACAGCTTGGTTTCCTTACCAATCCGTGCCGCCCTACTTCAGAAATGATTCTACTATTTTTAGAGCCTTAGACAATCTTGAGCAGATGATTCAAACACCACGCGCAATGAATTTGTCAGCAGCTCTATCTGCGGCCTCAACGTGCCTTCAGGGGCTAGTGGATGTTGAGAATCCATTGACAGGTAAGGCGGGACCAATCTCTTTGAATATCTTGACGGTTGCGGGCTCTGGTGAGCGTAAATCTAGCTTAGAGTCAAAAGTTATTAAAGGACTGAAAAGGTTTATGCTAGACGATACCAAGCGTTTAAAGCGAGCCTTAGTTAAGCATGCCCTAATTATCAACGCATACAAAGAAGTTGAGAAGAGCTTAATTAAGGAAGTGGCGAAAACTTCTGGTGAAGAGAAAGATTTTGCTATTGAACGACTTGTCGACCATCAGCTGAACGAACCACAAGCTCCTAAAGCACGAATTATCCGCTTCGAAGATGCGACGCCGCAATCTTTACAGGCTGAGCTACAAGGTGTGGGAGCTAATGCGTTACTTAGCAGCAGCGAAGGAGCCAAGATCCTAAACTCTTTGCTAATGAAGAATACCAGCTTCTTAAACGACGCTTGGTCAGGCGAAGACACCAGAGTAAGCAGAAAATCAAGCGATGATATCATCATTGAAGATGCTCGCTTGACCGTAGCGATCATGACTCAAGTAAGTACCGTGAAAAAGTTTATCACAAAATCTACAGATGACGTACGTGATAATGGCTTCTTCGCTCGTTTCTTACTCTGCTATCCGCCTTCAAACTGTGGCAACCGTCAATCGTACGGCATAAAGATTCCAACGGAAGCAATAGATGAATTCAATGAACGAGTCTACTCATTACTTCAGCTATTGCCACTAGAAATCGACGAGCGCGAACGAAGAGTTGTTTCTTTCTGCTATGACGCTAAAAAAGTGCTCACAGAGATATCAAATTACATTGAAACCGGGATGAAGCCAGGTGGACGTTTTGAGTTTGCTAAAGATCACGCATCCAAATTGGTTGAAAACACAGTTCGTGTCGCTGCTATATTGCATTGTTTTGAAGTCTACTCAGAGGATGAAACTCTCTCAGAGATACCGCTCTCAACGCTCTGGGATTCCATCAATATTGTGGCCTATTATTCGTCAGAGTTTATGGGGCTGTTTTGTCCACCACCAACCCCTCCGCAGCATGTGCTTGATGCGGAGGTATTAGCGAATTGGTTAGTCCAAAGGTCAAATGCAGGAACTCGGTATATCAAAAACAACTACATACTTCAGTATGGCCCAAATTGTGTCAGAAAAAGCAAAGACCTAAAAGCAGCATTAAGCTATTTAGAGCCAGACCCTCGGTTCTCACAGTTGCTAGTAGGCCAAACGAAGGTCATTGATCTATTTCCTGCGCATCCACAAGACTTACATAAACAGCAAGTAGATTTATCAACGGTTTCGATTCCACCCTTGCCTATGTCTCATTACTAAACATTTAGGCATGGTTGAGAGTCAATGTATAGGGCGCTTACCCAATGAGAACAAGAGGTTGTATCAATGGGAGTCCTGCAAGTTTAAGGAAACCTACAGCAAGTAAAGTTGACAAAAAGATGATGTATATAAATTTAAATAGTTTCATTTCTTAGATTCCTTTTTAATTAAATGCCTCATATAAATTAACTTCGGAGTTGTTTGTGATGATATATTTTAAATAATAACCAATGGTTGTTTTTGTTTTTGTTTTTGTTTTTGTTTTTGTTTTTGTTTTTGTTTTTGTTTTTGATTTGTATTTTCTTATCGATCAGTTCGGTTATTGGTAATATACACACAACAATCAGCAATACATTTAAAGTAATACATTAACACTAACTCAACAATAACACCTTAATGCATATATGTTGAGGTGTATGCTAATGCACGTGTCTATATTAGTTAAGAATAAGATCAATGAGGATAGGTATGGAAAATATTAATTACCCTATATTTACTCAATACGTACATAACAAGGATTACTTGTTATCAATACAGAAGGTATTTAATAAAGCACTAGAGAATCATAGTGCTCGTATTTTAGTGTTTCGAGTGGATTTACGTTTACCGTCAACCTGTTCTATTGATGGTTATGCTCTTTATGATTTGAATCCAATGACGTTATTTATAGAGTCATTACGCAGTCAAATTGAAGCTGAACGGAAACGTAAGCAACGTTTCGGTCAAAAGGTACACGCATGTCCAGTGCGTTACATTTGGGCAAGAGAGCGTAAGAGTGCTGAGAAAGATCATTATCACGTAATGATTATTGTCAGTAATGAGTACTACAGTGGCTTGGGTGATTATACGAGGCTTAATCCTGAGCACTTGAGCGGTAAAGTCTACACGGCTTGGGCAAGAGCCATGCAGAACATGGAGGGGAGGTTATTTCTATTGTCCTTGTCAGATGAAGTGGAAAATTACATGCCGCTTGTGGAGTTTCCAGATAAGTCGGGATACGTGATCAGGCGTAATCAACTGGGTTGGCAAGAGAAGTTATTCGAGGCCTATGGGAGGGCCACTTACTTAGCCAAGCTTGACACAAAGCATTATGGCGAAGGACATCGTTGTTTTGGAACAAGTAGTAATTAAAAGGGGATTATTTTTAACAACTGCGTATCACACGCACACATTTTTATTTCGGTCGACTGTGTTTATTCAAGACTGTCAGCCTTAGTGCTCAGTGAAAGGTAAATTGTATTTCCTTTAAGCACAGCCGTTCATAAACTAGGGATAGGGGGCTGATAATTGAACGCAGAACCCCGTCTTTACTAAAAAATATTACTTAACGTTAATCGTGCTCCCAATAAGCAATAGGTTAGGATTAGAAAGTTGTGGGTTAAGCTGTGTTAATGCATCCACTCCCATGCGGTGCTCTTTAGCAATGCTATATAATGTATCGTTTTCTTTTACGACATAGCGCATACTCTTCTGCTCTTTCTCTTTTGCTTGGTCTATCAGAAGTTTATTGGTTTGCTGGTTCGCCATTTGAATAGCGCGCTCTTGCTTTTGCGTTTTTTGCTCAACTCTTTCGATTTGAGATTCGAGTTGAGTAATTTGTTGCTGTTGTTTTTCTTGTGCTGCGATTAGTTCATCATTAGACGCGCAACCACTCATAGCAAGTGCTGATAAAGTTGTCATTGATAAAATGATATGTTTTAAGTTCATACGGTCACCTTTAGTTATTTAATTGAATGCTTATTATCTAACAGCCATGACGCAATGCAAACAAGATCGACTATGCCTCCAGAGGCTGGGCTAAATGTATCAAATTGACTAGCCTTGACGTAATGATGATTGATTCTAATTTGCTTTTTGTGTAGAGAAAGGATGTTACGACTACCATTTAATAGTTTGTGTAGAGCAAATAATCTATCAAGATAGAAATACGAACTTTATGGCGCTAATTGATTGCCATCGAATAAAAGCATTGAGTTATATATCCACACGACTCCACGCAAAAGGCTCTAATAAGAGCGACAAACTAGGACGAATGATACCCTTCTAATAATTCAGGTCTCGTTGAATAGATAAAATGAATACAAACCTTAAACACTACCAAGCCCTTGATGAGCTTGTAACCAATGCACTTCTCGCGCTGTATTGCACCATGAGTCAACAAGGCGGATTTTGGACAGTAAAAAGAAGAAATGAACAGTTAGTAAAATTCATCAAACCCAAAGTAAAACAACCTCAATTCTCAACCTGTAAAAATGAACTCAAAACGATGCTTAGCATTGGTCGTAGTCCAACCGGTAACCTTGAACATAAACTGTGGGATGTGAATCGACTCAATCTTGAGTATCAATCCAAATTCTCTCAAGCTGATGAGCTCTATATCATGTTAACGGGGTTATTTGAGCGACATCAATTCCCGTCGATGTTGGAAGCACCAGAAAAAGAATTCGAATGGGATACTCTCTACCTGAAAGAAAAAAGCGTAGAGCAAGGCTTTGATGACGACAATTATCAAATTAAGCCATTAGCGATGACCGTAAAAACCCATCGATTGGAAGTGTTAATCGAAGCGATGCAAGCCAATGGCATTTATCGTGTTGACATTAACGGTATGGGTGAAGATGGAACGACTCACCTTTTACTGCATAGAAAGGAAATGAAGGGTAGAGACTGAACCCGTTAAGCGCCATGCGGTTACTCTTTTTTACCTTGGTTATATTGATGTGCCACTAAGTAGCCCTCTTCGACCTTAGTCGAAAGCTTTCCCATATGGCAACGGACTCCAAAGCTTGTATGACCCAATAAATCATAAAGAGATTGAGCTTTATCTATACGCAATTCAGGCTTGCGCATGAACCTTTTGAAGTTGGCGTTCACGAGGCTAGGTTTTGACATGGTCTCTTTGCTTAATACTGAAAATATCGTGACGATGGATAAGATTTATGAACTCATCTTTTTAGTTATCAATGTACCAACTATTTCATACCAGACGAATCATGCATTAACAGTACGTGTTGCTGGCAATCATACTCGACCAATAAGCATCGTCCACAGTGTTACGTTAACAGGTAATTGGTCATGCAGAAGGCAAGCACCTCCCACATGACAAATTTGAGGTTATGGATTGCAGGCTTCTTTCAGGGCTTTACCGGCTTTAAAAGTGGGAGACTTGCTGGCTGAAATTTGAATTGGCTCACCCGTTCTTGGGTTGCGCCCAGTTCTCGCTGCACGCTCTGTAATTTTAAAGGAACCAAAACCAAGAAGCGCCACTTCTTCACCTTGCGCTAGAGATTGTTCAATCCCTTGTGTAATAGCATCCAGTGCATCGTGCGCTTGTTTTTTGGTGATGTCTGCTTGCTCTGAGATAACATCGATAAGTTGGGTTTTATTCATTTGAATATCCTATGGTTGTTTTAATCGTTTAAAGCTCGAACTGTTTATCAAATTCTTGTTGCTCTTGCCACTGTTCAATTTTCTTACGTGTCTCATGGGCTGTGACATCACTCTTTACACGCTTTAGCTTTGGTACGCTCTCTACGTATTTCTTAATCTTAGTTTTCTTTGCCATGACATTCCCCCCTCCGCCAGCAAACTACATTAATGTTTCCACACTCTAGGGTTCGGCCCAAAGCGGTTGTGATAAGGCTCCCCTTTCTTTAAAAGACCATAAAGCAAGAATAACGTTCCAAGTACCGGAACCAGCCCCATGAATAACCACCTCAAAGAATACCCAGAATCATGAAGGCGTCGACAGGAGGATGTGATGAGAGCTGGGCAAGTCATTACGACATAACCTAAAAGAGCCGCTTCTGTGAACCAATAGGAAACCACGCCATACACCAAGAATAAAGTGATGAGCACATGAATGATGAGAAAGTACCAGAAGCTTCGACGAGTGAGACGCCCACTAAGCCGAAAACTGTGTCTTAGTACTTTTAGATACTCCATCACCTTCCCCCCTGAAAATTCCCATAAAAATCAACTTGCTTTAAATAGAATAGCACCATGGTTCCATGTTGCATTGATTAAAGTGACAGATCTGTCACTTTGTTCATCTAAAACCGTTAGCTAATGGGAGTGAGCAAGGGTAAATGTGATATCTATTCAATCAATTTAATATATCAACCATGGATGAGCCGACAAGATATGGGATAATATTACTCACATTACCTTATTACTCAGCAAGGATTCACTTTGGGCTACAAAACGGTTGAACTCATTCATTTGATGACACACGAATTTCAACAAGTCGAAGGTGACTTTGAATCCTTATCTGAGCGTGAGTTAAAAGATGTCATACCCTCTGGGATGGGCTATCGCCAATTCATCGAGCAATTAAAGCAAGGTCATCTGCTACTTCTTAATGACTCTCCACAGGCTCCGCTGCTAATGAAGGATAATAGCACATTAGGCAGCGCGGCTTGGGGGTTGAATAATCATGTCAGTAATAACATTGAACCAGCCGCTCAAAAAGCGTTACTGGCACGCACACAAATGCGTGGTGGTACATCAAGTGGTACTCAAAGCAAAAGTCTTCATCCCCCTTTGCCGATGCCCACTTACATCCCTGAGCGGCCTCGCCCTGATGATTCAGACGAGCCGCCTACACTAAAATACGAATACAATATTGATATTGCTTGCTCTCACGATGCCTTTCATCGCAATGTTGGCTGCTCCTTTGCTCTGGCTAAAACAAAAGAAGAAGCCATGCTCGGTCGCTGGAATGAAAGCAAAATAGAGGAAGGGACACGTTACACCTTGTTAACGGCATTTGATGAACCTAAAAAGCTGGTGGGACAAGTGGCTTCAATCTCAATGGGTATCTCTCCTAGCCAACCCGTAAAAATGAGAACGATAGGAAGCGGTGTCGCCTTAGAGGGCTTTATTCCTGTCACACCCGCCGTGCAATTGGGCGAGCGTTTAGGTTACCCAACAGAAGGTTTTTATTATCACATTCATGACGGCAAACTGATTCAAGAGTACCGAATCCTTGGGGATAAAAAGTGGAGTTTTTATGCCACTCGCTCTATGCACCATCATCTTGACTCCGAGAGAGGCTATAACATTGACCAAACCGCTATCTTGGTCTTTTGGAAGCTCAAAGGGAAAGTGGTTGAGAATCAACACCTGATTTATCTCGACAGACAAATCACTCGGGATGAGCTTGATAGTTTAAATGATGAATGGCTAGGTGAGCACGGTGTTTCGCTTAATATACCAGAGCTACTTGCTGCGCCGAAAAAAGCCATCCAGACACGCAATGACTTTATGGCAACGAAAGAAGAGACCCAGCCTCTCCCTCACCACATTGTTCAAACAGACCCAGAAACAGGGCAGCGTGAAACGTGGATGAGCATTGCACAAAAGTATGCATTAACCCCTAAGACGCTACTGACACTCAATCCTCAGTATGATGCCGACCCCATGTCATTAACCGTTGGTCATTCACTCAACGTCACTCACAATACGGAAGGCCCGAAAGCAAAACCCTCGTTTTTCGCTAGTCCACCAGCAAAACCAGAAAAAGTGAATCAGCCATCAAATGCGTATTATGAATTCACGGAGTCTTATCTTGCTGACACGCACGTTAAAGCGATTAACCATGAACACTTGATTGAAAAAGACATCCCAATCGTCAACTTGAAAGAAGTAACACCAAGTAAGGTGTTTGCGAAATCTTGCCAACAACCGCAAGGCTGCATTGAGGCAGGCGTTATAGAAGAGCCCATTCAAAACTTTGGGCCTTGGTCATTCTTTTTTGGACAAGCGCAAGCTCATCCATTGGTTATCCCTGCTATTCAGGCCACACAAGCTCAAATAGCGATGGGGGCGACCGCCTCTATGGCAGGACAACCTAAAACGAGTGCATCAGACTCTACAGCCACTGAACTCGAAAAGCTGGCGGGCACTTTGAAAGATAAGCTGGTGGAGAGCTACCGCTGGAAAGTCGAAGGGATCAGTGCGTTATTTGCTATGCAGCAGTCTTTATTGGGGGATGGTACGCAGTATAGTGATAAGGAATTAAGGCAGCTCAGCACGGTACAAAGTCGACTTCGAGTTCACATTACAGAGCCGAATGAAGGTGAATACTACCCGAATGTGAAAGCCTACCATGTTGATGATACGGGTATTCCAGTGAAGTACGTCGCACAAGGTGATAATAATCAGCTCTCCGTGCAGCTAGAAGACGAAGGCCCTATCATTTATTGGACGCCAGCAGACAGTGGCGACCCAAGTTGGCAGAGCACACCAAGTCAAGATGATGGTTTTGAACTGGAAGATATACGAGTCACGCCGATTCATTCTGATGAAACAACAGTCACCGTCACTCCGATGCCAGAAGAGAAAGATTGGCGTGATGCTATTTTGGTATTTCCAGAGAGTTCAGGGATTGCACCACTTTATGTGGTTTATAAAGAGAATCCGAGAGATAAACCAGGAACAGTCACTGGGCATGGTGAAGATATTGACGGGATATGGCTGGAAAAAGCGAGCGAAGGGCTGGGCTCACCGATTCCATCTCAGGTTGCCGATAAACTAAGAGGACGAGAGTTCAGTAGTTTTGATGCATTTAGGAAAGCACTTTGGACTGAAATACATAACTCCTCAGAGTTGAAGGAGCAATTTATCCCAACCAACCTTAATACAATGAAAAATGGTAGAGCGCCGTTTTGCCGAAAAGGAGAGCGAGTTGGCGGTAGGGTTAAGTATGAAATACATCATGTTGTTGAGATACAACATGGGGGAGATGTCTATAAATTAGATAACCTAAGAATCCTCACTCCAAGAAGACATATAGATATTCATAAGGCGAAAAATGAAAAATAACATTTCAGAATACTCAGAATCAGATTTTTTTCGATTAGTTAAAAGAATTTGCGTTGACGACTACGATACTGAGCAAGAGCATATTGATGCAGTTATACATTTCGAAGAGATTACAGAGCATCCAGATGGTTCAGATCTGATTTATTATCCAGAAAAACCAGAAGATGGAACTCCAGAAAATATAGTCAGAGTAGTGAAAGAGTGGAGACAATCCAACGGCCTGCCCTGCTTTAAAAAAACTAATTAGCCGTAACAAACGATAGAGGCATTTCATGCGAAATAAAAAAAGACGGTAAAGGTCAATTATATATCGAATGGCAACAAGCGGCTGGTGGCTATAAACGTGCATGGGTTCAGCACTGAGAGCTCGATAGAGATTGGGTCAACACGGCAGAGGGCGCTACTTAAATGTGGCTCGTATTACTGAATTAGGCGCAGGCCCAGCAGGCAATACTACGGATTTTCCTATTTTTAGCCCCCTTTCTGATGAACAGGTCCTCATTGCTTTTGTTACCTCGGTTTCTGCGACTACAGGTTATGTACTCAAAACTGGTTATGATATATCTACGGTGTTTTTATATTCAGGGAATGGTATCGAGCTTAATTTGAAGTATTTAATCTATTCCCTCGCATTATGAAACTATATAGACTACCTCTTAGCTTTAATTGGTAAAGGAACACTCATGGCTTCGTCAAACTTTGCTTTTTTACAAGGGGTTAATGACACCTTGTATGCGATTGCGCTTTCGGCTGAGCGCAATTTGCACCAAGACCCTCACACTACCTTGTTTAAGGTTCGTTTACTCTCCGAAGAGATCGTTGGCTTTATCGCAGAGCTAGTTAAGCTCGCCCCGAATTTATCAACGTTTGACCAGCTAAAAGAGTTGGGAAGCCGGGGATTCTTAGATGATGAACGATTAACAATATTTCATGCACTGAGAAAGCATGGCAACAAAGCTGCGCATGGTTATTACAATAATCCGGTTGCAGCAGGCCACGCTTTAGAAATCTCTCATAAAGCTGCGACGATTTACTATCGAGTTAAGACAGGTGAAGCTAATTTTCAACCACCAAAGTATGTTCCGCCAGTTGAAGAGCAAACAGCAGAATTGGTCGAGCAATCCAAGAAAGAGATTGCGCGGCTAAAAGAAGTAATTAAGCAGTTGGAAGCGCAGCAATCAGTTGAGCTTGCTCTACCACACCGTCAATTCAAATCTCTGATTGGATTCAAGCAGCAGCTATCCGTATTAGAAGCCAATGATTCAATGAGTGTAGAGAAAGCCAAAGCTCGCATTCGTGAATTAGAAACCCAATTACGTGAGCGCAGCCAAGAACAACCGACCAACCTCGATGAAGCTGAAGAAGCTAAAACGCTCAAGCAGCGTGTCGAGATACTTAAAAATAGCCGCTTTGACTTAACGGAAGAGCAAACTCGATTCATTATCGATCAGCAGTTACGAGATGCCGGGTGGGAAGCTGACTCAGTTGTTTTTGATTACCGTAAAGGTGTTCGTCCTGAGAAAGGACGTAATATGGCAATTGCAGAGTGGGAAATGCAGGGGCAGAAGCATCGTGCTGATTATGTCTTGTTTGTTGGCTTAATCCCTATTGCAGCCGTTGAAGCGAAAAGAAAGCGCATTAACGTTTCTGGCGCAATTGCTCAAGCAGAGCGTTATAGCAGAGAGTTTGATCCTCAAAGTATCGTTGACCTTGAAGACGAGATTAAGCCAGCTTGGATAGAGGCTGGACGCAGCGAATCGTGGCAAGGATGTGAAGGTGAAGCCAACTATAAACTACCTTTTGTCTTTGCTTGTAATGGCAAGCCTTTCTTACGTCAAATGCAAGAGCAAAGCGGAACATGGTTCCGTGATTGTCGTTTAGCTTCTAATGCAAAACGTGCCTGTCAGAGCTTTATGAGCCCCGCGGGGCTACTGGACTTACTGCATCGAGATCACCATAAAGCACAGCAAGAGATGGTTGTTGAGCCGTTTGAGTATCTTGGGCTGAGACCATATCAGAAAAAGGCTGTTATCGCGGTAGAAGAAGCACTAGCTCAAAATAAACGTGAAAGCTTATTAGCCATGGCTACAGGTACGGGTAAAACTCGTACCATCATTGGCCTGCTTTATCGCTTCCTCAAAACTGAAAGATTTAAACGTATCTTATTTCTCGTCGACCGCTCCGCTTTAGGGGATCAAGCGACCGAAGCTTTTGATGAAACACCTTTAGAGCAAAAGCGTCGTTTGTCCAAAATCTATGACATAAAAGAAATGTCAGATAAGTTGCCAGAGGCTGAGACTCGCGTACATGTTGCGACCGTGCAGGCCATGGTGAAGCGTTTGTTTGAAGATAAAGACAGCGACAATGATAATGCGGTGATCCTACCCGTTGACCAATACGATTGTATTATTGTTGATGAAGCTCACCGTGGTTATACATTGGATCAAGAGTTGGGTGAAGCTGAGTTAGTAGCGCGAGACCCTAACCTTTATCGCTCTAGTTACCGTCGTGTACTTGATTATTTTGATGCCGTAAAAATCGGTTTAACAGCCACACCCGCAGCGCATACCGCAGAGATTTTTGGTCACCCCGTTTACACTTATTCGTATCGTGAGGCGGTGGCTGAGGATTATCTTATCGATCATGAAACTCCAATCACCTATAAAACAAGGCTTAACCAAGCGGGTATAAAATTCAATCAAGGTGAGCAAGTCGACGTTGTTGATACCTTATCGGGAGAAGTGAATAGTGTAGAGCTTGAGGACGAGCTTGATTTTCATGTTGAGAATTTCAACCGCACTGTGATTAACGAGAATTTTGATCGTACGGTGTGTGAAGCTCTAGCTGAAGATATCGATCCAACCAGCCAAGAGAAAACCATGATCTTCTGTGTTTCCGATCAACACGCAGATAGAGTAGAACGCTTACTGGTGGAAGCCCTCCAGAAGGTCCACGGTGATGATGTGCCAGCTCATGCCGTGCAAAAAATTACGGGTAGTACGGATAAAGTGAAGCAAGCCATTCGTAAGTTTAAAAACGAAACTTTCCCCAATGTAGCAATTACGGTCGATCTACTTACTACAGGCATTGATGTACCTAAGATTTGTAATCTTGTCTTTATGCGCAGAGTTAAGTCGCGCATTTTGTACGAACAAATGTTAGGTCGAGCTACCCGTCGTTGTGATGAAATTGGAAAAACCGTATTTAGAATCTTTGACCCGGTTGACCTGTATGCCTCGTTAGAGCAAGTGAACACCATGAAGCCCGTGGTTAAAAGACCGAAGATTACAATTGAGCAATTGATTGATGAAGTGTCTGACGAGCGTAATCTTGATTTAGCTGGCAGTGAAGAAGGACGCAGCTTTGCAGAAGATGCTCTTGATGAACTAAGCCAAAAGGTCATGCGTGTTATGCGCAAGGCGCAGACGCGAGCAGAAAAAGACCCAATCCTGAAACAAGAGCTGGAAAGTATTGAACAAGAGTGGGGATGTCCTGCTGATAAAATCCACCAGCAATTGCACCAAGCTGGACCTAAGCAAGCAGCACAAATGCTAAAGCAGCACAGTAGTTTGGCTAAGCGAGTTGAGAGTGTGCGAGGAATGCTAAATGGTGGTGAGAAATACATTATTTCTGATCATGAGGATGAGTTTATCATTCGAGAGCAGAACTTTTCCGCTTACAGTAAACCAGAGGATTATCTCACCGCCTTTGAGCGCTTCATTAAAGATAATCTTAACAGTAATGCCGCTCTTTATGCCGTTGTGAGTAAGCCCAAAGAGCTGACTCGTGCTCAGTTAAAAGAGATTCGAATCTTACTGGATAAACAAGATTTTAAAGAAGCCGATTTACAAAGCGCATGGAAGAAGACAACGAATCGCGATATTGCTGCGTCGATAGTGGGTCACATACGCAGGGCGGCGCTAGGTGAAGCGTTAATGCCTTATGAGCGGCGTATTGATATGGCAATGGATAGTATCTATGCCATGCATTCATGGACTAAGCCTCAGCTTAAATGGCTGGATCGCATTGGCAAGCAACTTAAAAAAGAAGTCGTCTTACAAACGGATGATATTAATCGAAGTTTTGCTCAAGATGGTGGCTGTATGGGGTTAGATAAGCGTTTGAATGGGCAGCTAGAGCAAGTCTTAGCAGCACTAAATGAGCACATTTGGCAGCAACAAGGTTAACAAAAACTTGCATTCCACTCTAGGGCGGTGCTGGTGGTATTGTCGTCAATCAGTACATGAACGGCCCTAAGGCCAAAGCTAACTTAAAGGCTGAGTGATACACTCGGCCTAATTATTTTTATTTGTATTTTGTCAGCTCGTTTACATAAAACAAGCTGTGCATCTGCTAGGAAAAAGCAAAATGAACAACAATGAAATCGTACAAAAACTTTGGAAACTGTGTGACGTACTACGTGATGACGGTATTACTTATACTGACTATGTGACCGAATTGGTGCTGCTGTTGTTCATTAAAATGGAAACCGAACAAGCGGAAGCTGGTATCACAAAGCATGTATTGCCTGAAGGGTGTCGTTGGCAAAATATTACGACCCAAACAGGTATTAAACAGTATGACCACTACCGTCAAATGCTGCTTGATCTGGGTAAACACCATGATCCATTGCTTGCTGCGATTTATGCAGGAGCACAAACAAGCCTTAAAGAGCCTAAGCACCTTAGTCAATTGGTGACACGTATTGATGAACTAGATTGGTTCTCAGCGCGTGAAGATGGTCTAGGTGACTTGTATGAAGGCTTGTTAGAGAAGAATGCTAATGAAACCAAATCGGGTGCAGGTCAATACTTTACTCCACGTCCTCTAATTGACACGATTGTTAAGTTAATGAATCCGAAAGCTGGGGAAACGATTCAAGATCCCGCAGCAGGTACGGCAGGCTTCTTAATCGCTGCTCATGAGTTTATTAAAGATAAAACCGATGACCTTTATGATTTAGGTGAAAAAGAGCAAGATTTTCAAAAGCGTAAAGCTTATAACGGCATGGAGTTGGTTCCCTCTACGCGTCGCTTAGCTTTGATGAACTGTCTATTGCACGGTATTGAAGGTGAGGGCGAAGGTGCTATTCATCAAGGTAATACCCTAAGTGGCGAAGGGGCACAACTACCGAAAGTGAACCTGATTCTTTCTAACCCGCCGTTTGGCACATCCAAAGGCGGTGGTGGTCCAACTCGTGATGATTTGACCTATGAAACCAGTAATAAGCAACTGGCGTTTTTGCAACACATTTATCGTCATCTAAAACCGGGTGGGCGCGCGGCTGTCGTACTCCCTGATAACGTTTTGTTTGAAGGGGGAGTTGGGCAAAAGGTTCGAGCGGACCTAATGAACAAGTGTAACCTTCACACCATCTTGCGTTTACCTACAGGGATTTTTTACGCCCAAGGGGTGAAGACCAACGTGCTTTTCTTCCAAAAAGGCACGCCAGAAAACGAAGCTCAAGAAGAAAACTGCACGACCAGTACATGGGTGTACGACATGCGTACTAACATGAATACTTTTGGTAAACGACGTCCATTGACTGAAAAACACTTCGCTTCCTTTATTGAAGCTTATGGTAGCGATGCTAATGGTCAATCACCACGTAACGAAGGTGTGTGGCAACAGCTTGGTGAAGTTGAGAGTGACGCTGAAAATACATCGGAAAACGCTCGTTGGAAGAAGTTTAATCGTGAATACATTCGCGACACTAAAGGCGATAGCCTAGATATCTCATGGCTTAAAGATCTTGAAGCCAGCAGCGCAGAAAACCTGCCAGAGCCAGAGGTGCTAGCAGGCGAAGCCATGGCAGAGCTGACCGAAGCAATGACCGAGATCTACCAACTGATGCAAAGCCTTGGTGCGACCGATGAAGCGGAGCAGCAAAAGCAGCTGCTAGAGCAAGCCTTTGGCTTGGAAGAAAAGCTGGAGGTTGAGTGATGAATGAATTGCCAAAGGGGTGGGCGGCAACAAAATGGAACGATATCACTGCTGTTGATGGATTTAGACGCGGCCCATTTGGGGGGAACCTAAAAAAATCATGCTTTGTTGATGAGGGGTATGCGGTATATGAACAATATGCTCCGATTAACAATGATTGTCGCACATTTAGATACTTCGTAACCAAAGACAAGTTCAATGAGTTAGCTAGTTTTCAAGTAAATAACGGTGATTTTCTAATAAGTTGCTCTGGAACTATGGGAAGAATTACTTGTGTTCCAGAAGGTGCGCCACTAGGAGTAATTAATCAAGCCCTGCTCAGAATTCGACTTCAGCAAGGGTATATTTACCCCGAATATTTCCTGTGGCTTTTTAAATCTCCAATGATACAAAGTCTTGTACTAAACAAGTCGGTAGGCGGAGCTATTCAAAATTTGGCGGCGGTAAAGGAACTTAAGGAAATACCCTTGCCGTTAGCCCCGCTCCCAGAACAAAAGCGTATCGTAGAAAAACTCGATGAGGTATTAGCGCAGGTCGACACCATCAAAGCGCGTTTAGATGGCATCCCTGATTTACTCAAACGCTTCCGCCAATCGGTACTGGCTTCAGCGGTCTCGGGTAAGTTGACGGAAGAGTGGCGTGTTGACAATAGTCAACAGGTTTCCCTTAGTGATATCGAGGATGCGTTTGTGTCTGGATGGGAATCTGAAAAAAGAAAAGATTTTCTGGCGAAAGGAAAAACGCCTAAAAATGAGAGCTGGAAAGCAAAGTGCCCAACCCCTTATCTCCCTACTGACAATGAGAGTGAATTTGTAGGTGATTTGCCTGCAACTTGGCTGTTAACGTCCGTAGATCAACTAACCAAGTTTGTTAAGGATGGACCTCATTACAGTCCTAAGTATGTTGATGATGGAATTGAGTTCATCAGTGGTCGCAATATCACTATAAAAGGTATTGATTTTTCGTCTTCCAAATACATATCCCAAGAGTTGCACGAGGAGTTAAGTGTTAGATGTAAACCTGAATTTAACGATGTGCTGCTAACAAAAGGAGGGACTACGGGCGTTTCGTGCGTGAACAAGCATACACACGAGTTTAATGTTTGGGTTCACGTTGCAGTACTTAGAGTCACATCAGAAGAAATAATAATGCCCGAGTACTTAAGTTTATTCTTTAATTCATCGATTGGTTACGCTCAGTCTCAGAACTACACTCATGGTGTAGCCAATCGCGATTTGGGGCTCAAACGCATGGTTAAGATTTGCTTGGGCTTGCCGTCTTTAAGTGAGCAAACAGAAATCGTCCGCTTAGCCGACCAATACCTTGCTCTAGCTGACACCATCGAAGCACAGGTGACAAAGGCGCAAGCACGAGTAGATAAACTCACTCAAACCATTCTTGCTAAAGCCTTCCGTGGTGAGTTAGTACCGCAAGATGAAAATGATGAACCTGCCGACAAACTGCTAGAGCGCATCGCCCAAGCCCGCGCTGAAGCTGAGGCGTTAGCTAAGGCAGCCAAGAAAGCAGAAGCCGCTAAGAAACGCGCAGCGAAAGCATAATTGATAATTATATTAAGCACGCCATTGAGCGTGCTTTTTTGTGGATGTGAAAATGTCAGAGTATTTATTAACGTGGAACCCAAAGCATTTCATTACAGGTGGTGATGGGAACGAAAGCGGTAAGGTGACAAAAGAAAGTTACTTGGATTCAGGTTGGAAAAATCCAGAGCACCTTTGGGCGACCACCGTTGAAATAGTGGATATCTTGGAAGGAACTAAGATAAAGACTCATTCGCATAGTGCCAATGAAAATAAAGACTATCTACAGATAAAATGGGAAGAATTACTCTCGATCATGAGTCGGTATATTGCAGATGCCGAAGGTGCTATAGAGTTAGGTCAAGAAGATAAAGATCAATTCTCAATCAGGCTGCGTGAGCTAAATGACGAGATTAATGCGCTAGGTAGGCTTAAAACTTTTAGGATCCTATCTGAAAAAGTAGAAGCTTGTTGTGATGATACAACCGAACATGTTTTGTTAATGATTAATGAGAACTCATTGGAGCTTATCTTTAGTGAGGAGTTCGACAATTACAGCAAAGCCATTTCGGTTTATAACGCTGCGGAAAAGATGACCCATAGTCACTCTGGGATAAATATCCTACTCATCTCCACTAAGAATATGGGCCAGCTATCAGAAGCTTACCCAAACTATTTAGGTGACTGTGCTTCATTTATTGTGTTACTTCAAGAAGCTATGCAGCCAAGCGGTAACTTAAAAAAATACATATCTGAGAGAGGCGATAAGATCGCCTCTCTATTTATTTACTCGGGTATCGCCAGCTCACCTAATGGCACGTATCGCGCTTTGTTTTCTGTTCGATAAAAGCTGATTTTCTTTATCTTCCAGCCGTATCGCAGATACTTAGTGTCGGTCAGATAGTAGCCCTCTCCCATTGAAAACCGCTCTCGATGCTCCACACTTTTTTCTTTGTCATTAAGAAAAGCCGTCTCTGAGTGATTCAGGCTCGCTTTACGCATTTCCGAAAACAGATGTCTGTTGTGCTTCGACCATGCCAGTATGATGGTCTTTAGCGTTTTGGTATGAAACTCTCCCGCATATTGCTCACTGATTTCTGCATCATAGTCGGTGAGAGTAGCAACAATCACCCCCTTAGCCCATATCGGTACTTCCAAAGCTTCTTGAAACGCCTCCTCTGATTGTTGGTGCTCACGCCATGTTTTTTCCCTCTCCTTTTGTTTGACTTCTTCTTTCGCCGCCTCTTGTGCTTTGGCTTGCTCTTCGACCTGTTTAATCTGCATACGACCAAGGTCAACGAGCGAGTAGTCCAATGCGTATGTCTTAATGACTCTGATGAGCTGCTGGTGGTGCTTGTCATGCAGCCATCGTTTATCGGTTTTTCCTTTGTGTATATGGTAGTAGTTGAGCGTGCTTAAACAGTGCTCCGCAAAGCCGTGGTCATTCCCCCCACAGCCTAAATCTAAGCGGCATTCGTGTTGGTGGTCATTATCAAAGGTGACCGTCACTTTGGTTTTATCGTACCCACCTAATGGATTAGTCTTTGCCACTTCTAACGCTTTAGCTTCAAAATCTGCAAAGTCATACTCTGTGTCAGAACCAAACTCTCTGGATTCTGACCAATGAACGAATACCTTAAGCGGTTTGATTTTACTTTCCTCTGGCGTGAGTAATAAATCGGATGGATTGCTGGATGAGCTCTTGGGGCTATCTTTTTTTGTAATTGACATGAGGGTGTCCTGTTGATGAATCAATAAAAAGGCCACCTTGAAAGCAAGATGGCCTGTAGAGTGTTAACGGATAAGGGCTAGTGACTGCGCAGCTCGATTGTGTTGTAGACGCCCTCTCTAAAGTTCGCGATGAATATTGATTCCCATAGGGCATAGAGCTTGACGATGTTGGGTAAGGGTATCCATTGAAGCTAAAGTCCGTGATGCAAAGGATGGAATAGAAGTTATGACCGCCTTGCGCGAGTGCAACCTCAATTGGGTGATAACCGCCCTGCTCAGCACAATAGTGCTTATTGCTAAAATGGAGGGTGTAATGCCCCACAATAAGTTCTGGGTGTTTGCTCAGAACGCTATTGAGTATCCCCAGAAGAGCCTGAGAGATAGGCAGTGCTGCCTTGTTAAATGAAGATATCAGTGGTGATTGGCTAAGCATCTTTGGTTTCCTTTTCTCTTATGGCTCATAGACAGCCAGTACACCGAGCATCGGTGTCTGTTTGAGTTGTTGGTTATCGATATAGAACAAGCTCAAGCCTTGAGTACTTAGGCGTAGCTTGGTGGGGATAGTGTTAAGGCACTGGCCTATGAGGGTGAAACGCAGCGCCTGTTTGTGGATGAGTGCTTGCTTGATGGTTGCAAGGTGCGGGGAGTAACTCATATGCTCTGTAGGTAAGTCCACCTCAATACACGTTAGCCACTGTCGATACGTGTCACTCTCTTGGGTATCCATCTCACTCTGTTCAAACAGGGATTGATATTGCTGCTGGGTGCGTTCAGGCAACAGGCAAGCAAAGTAGCGAGCGGTGAGCGTTAAAATTAGACTGTCGTATTGCGCGGTGACCCACGGAAATGGCGTAGTGCGTTTAAAACTGTCTTTACCCTCTTGTTGCGTTTTTTCTGCATAACCTAAATCCACGAGGATGTTCAACCATCGTCGAATCGTATCAGGGGATTTCCCTATTCCTAATGCCAGTGAGACATCACACAAGCTCTCTAAGGATTTAGAGTAACGGGTAGGAAGCTGGGCTAATAATAGAAAGACAGATTCAATATTGGAGGCTCTGGACATAATCGGCTCCTGTAAAATGAAAAAGCCACAACCGTGATGGCTGTGGCTGAATGGATTTAATCGTGGTTCATCGCTCTTCGTCGTAATGCTCGTGTGTAATTAATGGGTGATGTGGCGTTGGATAGCCCGGTACATCTGGACGGTCTTCCTCTAACGCTTTATCAATCAATGCGGCTGATGTTCCAATAGCGGTTGACACCGCAAACCCTGCGGCCGTAATGGTGCCAATGGCCCCAAAGACCGGCGCGGCAGTAATAATACCTGCGACGCTTGCCGTTCCTGCGACGGCTTTACCTACTGTGTGATACCAAGACATGTGTGTCTCCTTTTTTTGTTGAGTGAAATGAAAAGGCCACCTCGTAATGAGATGGCCTTATCGGGTGTTGCTATGATTAGAGTGGTGATGGTTAGAGTGAGTACGCTTTATCATTGGCGACTCACCGTGATGTGGTCATAGACTTCCATCGCCATGTACGCCAGAAAGTTATGCTCCCAAAGCTGATACAGCTCTTTTGCTGCACTGTCCTCTTTAATGGGTGCCCAGCCTTGCTGGTGGTGGGCAAACCATTCTCCTCGGCTGAAATCAAAATCGAGTCCTCGCTCTAATTCAGGGTAGTGATTGCCGATATAAGCAAAGTCCGTGATGTAGCTATAATGCCATGCTCCATCACTGTGTTTATTGAGACAAATTTCAACAGGATGAAAACCGCCCTTTTCAGCGCTGTAACTGGCATCTCGAAAATTAAAGATGATACCGTCAGCATCAATTAGTGAATCAGCAAGCTCATCATTTTGTGTTAATTGATGCGCCAGTGTTGTCACGAGAGATTGCGTCAGTGCATCAGAGACAGGCAGCAATGACGCCTTGATGCTGGTGGTAAGAAGCCCTATTTGGCTTCGGATTAACCGTTGTTTAGACATAATGCGCCCTCCTAAAGGCAGTAAGATAAGGTAATTTAAAATAGAACGGTTGAGTTCGAGCCAGAGCGACTCATGATAAAGCGGTCATTGACCGAGGTGACCAAGGGCTAGATGGCGTGCTTTTTCACAGCGTGGTAAGGCGGTACGGAGCCATTGAGCCAACACTTGCCTTGGTAACGAGTCACTAACTGTTGAAAGAGCCACATCTCAAACGCAGAGCTTGGCGTGATGGAGACATCAAAACCGTCTTCATCACCACGTGCACGATCTTGCCATACTGCATTTAAGCCCCGTAGGTGGGCAGTCAGCACTTCATACGCATCCCGCTCGTTTGCCTCTCTCGGTGAGCGCAGCCAAACAGAAAGGCGGTGACAATGCGGCATCACTCGATAATCACGAGCCTGGTCTACACTATGACGAACTGCGCGTATCCACCCTTCGGCTTTGGTATCGCGGCCATTAAGTTTTAACCCTCCCGCCTCAGCTTGCGCGGACCAATCACAGCCGTACTTCACCAGCAGGTTATGTTGCGTATCGACACCACAAAACTGCCAATCACGACACCGCTTATTGGTGTCTGGGTCAAAAAGATTACTACAGCCTATCAACATGTGAAGCATGATGAGGTCATCGCTTCTCAATAGGCATTGATAACGCTCATACAGACGTTGCTTAAGCTGATGGTCACTCATGGCTGTCACGTCTTGATTCAAGCGCTCAGTAAATAACTGACGCACCTGCTGCTCGATGTCTTTCTCTGGCACGCGCAGTGCCAGTTGTTCATACACAATGTCATAAGACATGATGAATACTCTCCCTTTCAAAATAACAAAAACGACCCATCAGAATGACAGGCCGCCTCAATAAAAACGATCTCTTCCTCGTCATGTTTTCACCTCGGTAAACCTCACATCATCAAAATGTTCATCCCTTAACTGACGACAAAACATCCGAGACCAACTGAGCAAGACATCCATGACTTCAGGCCTAGCCAGCTCACAGCCTTTGATGTCTGGCTGATAAAACCAGCCGCGTTTGAAGTTAAAGTACAACTCTGGTGCCACACTGCGGTGCGTGTCATCGGGATAAGCAAAGCTGGCAATAAACACTACACGCCACTGCTGGTCATAACGCTCTAAACGCACTTCAACAGGATGAGTGCCACGACGAGTTTGATAGTAAGGCGTATGGCGAAAGTTCATGGAGAGCTTATCGACATTGATAGGTATTGGGGCGCTGTCCAGCGCCGCACTTAAACACTCAACCAATGAAGGCAATAAGATCACCTCATTGTCATAGCAAGACGCAACAGTATTCATCACAACCACCCTCGCTCGGCAAAAGACACGCTTTCTTTGCCAATCACAATATGGTCCAGTACACGAACGTCAATCAACGCTAAGGCATCGACGAGACGGCGGGTAATCTTTCTATCCGCTTGTGAAGGCTCAGCGACACCAGATGGGTGATTGTGTGAAAAGATAACCGCTGAGGCATTGTGCTTAAGCGCGGCTTTCACGACTTCACGAGGGTACACAGAGGCGGCATCCACTGTACCTTGAAACAGCTCTTCAAAGGCTATCAGTTGATGTTGGTTATCCAGAAACATCACGGCAAAGACTTCACGCTCATAATGAGCGAGTTTACAACCGAGAAACTGTTTAACGTTATTGGGGTTTGTATAGGTATCACCGACTTCAAAGTAAGCGTCTTTAAATCGACACATTCAATCATCGAAACGAACGTCGTAACCT
>NZ_JBGOOD010000015.1:0-78980 GCF_041439475.1 Vibrio sp. 1S139 | reverse complement strand
TGTTAGGCCTGCCGCCAGCGTTCAATCTGAGCCATGATCAAACTCTTCAATTTAAGATTTTGTGACTCAACGAATACTGACTTCAAAACTAATATTTACCGAAGTAAACATGTAATTCTAAAGCTATTACCCCTCTCTTCTTAAATAAATAGGAACAGAATGGTAATGAATTGACTGTGCCGAATAACTACAAGTAGTTAAACGTATTGGTCACTCAGTTCATTGAAATCAATTTTGATTCCGAAGAATCTGTTTTATCTAACGATAAAACGTTTTGATATTCATCAACGAGTGCCCACACAGATTGATAGGTTTAAATTGTTAAAGAGCTTTTCCTTTTTGAGCTTCGCTCAAATCGGACGGCCATTTTAGCGATTTAAGTTTTAGTGTCAACCACTATTTTCAAAACTTTTTTCAAGCGCTTAGCTTGGCTAATTTGACCTGCTGATTCGTTTTGGTTTCTTACGAAGCCATCCCGTGTCAGCGAGGTGGCATTATAGAGATTTCGATCACACTGGCAAGCCCTTTTTGAAGTTTTTCTTACTTTTTTGATTGTTCGAGCGTTTTTTGTTCAAAACACCCCATTTTCACTAGTATTCCTCTTAATTAAGGGCTTAAGGTGCCTATATAAAGGAGGATTTATGAGTTCAATACGCAGTTATAAAGGAATATCCCCTCAGATTGGGCAAGGTGTCTATATAGATACCAGTTCAGTACTGGTTGGTGATATCAAAATCGGTAACGACTCTAGCGTGTGGCCTTTGGTTGCAGCTCGAGGGGATGTGAACCACATTCATATTGGAGAGAGAACGAATATCCAAGATGGTAGTGTCTTGCACGTCACCCATAAGAATGCTGAAAACCCTGACGGTTATCCTCTCTTAATAGGTAATGATGTCACTATCGGGCATAAAGTAATGCTGCATGGCTGCACTATTGAGGATCGTGTACTTGTTGGTATGGGAGCGATCGTGTTGGATGGCGTGATTATCCAAAAAGAAGTGATGATTGGTGCTGGTAGCTTAGTGCCACCAAACAAGGTACTTGAAAGCGGTTACCTCTATGTAGGAAGCCCAGTAAAACAAGCTCGCCCATTAAATGATAAAGAGCGTGCCTTTCTACAGAAGTCTGCAGACAACTACGTTCAGAATAAAAATGACTATCTAGACTCTGTAATTTCAGTCTAAAGCGCTTTGATCTGAATCCGATTAGAGGAGTCATACTCCTCTTCTTCTATTAACTCTTCCGCTAGCTCTTCAATATCGAAACGTAACTCTGAAAAGATAACTAAAGCTTGATCGCCTTCTTCTATATCTTTACCTGCCAATCGTGATAATTCCTCAATAGACATGACACATTCAATCAATGCGCCCGACTGTTGTGCTGGGAACGTGATTGTTCGGCTCTCTTCATCCCAATCTTGGATATCAGGAAATAGAATTGATTGATTCATTTTTTATAAACACCCCATTACATCTCTAGATTTTTACGTAATTCTCTTAAAATCTGTTTTGTTCCCGGACGAAGACCACGCCAAAGCATAAAGCTTTCTGCTGCCTGCCCCACTAGCATACCCAAACCATCATAAGCAGCATGAACACCATTATCTAATGCCCATTGATTGAATACCGTCGTTCCAGATCCATAAACCATGTCATAAACGGCGCTAGTAGAATTGAAAATCACCTCAGACACTTCAGGAAGCTGCCCGCTTAGACCAGATGAGGTAGAGTTAATAATGACATCAAAGCCTTCATTAACATCACTTAGCCCCATCCCCTTGATGTTGCCATGCGACGAAAACATCTCAGCCAGAAGTTCAGCCTTGGAGCTGGTTCGATTAGCGACCACCAGCTGGTGTGGCTTTTGGTCGAGAAGAGGTTGAATCACTCCTCTCGCAGCACCACCAGCGCCAAGAAGAAGAACACGTGCTCCTTTTAGCGTGACTTGATGTTGAAGCAGGTCTTGAACTAAGCCCTCACCATCGGTGTTATCACCAATGATCTCTCCATCATCTAACTTCTTAAGGGTATTTACGGCACCAGCTAGTTCAGCTCTCTCAGTTAGGCGATTGGCTAACTGATAGGCATCTTCTTTAAAAGGCGCTGTGACATTGCACCCTCGACCACCTTCGCTGAAAAAGGTTTTGGCAGCAGTGATAAATTGACCGTGCTCTGGCTGTAATGCTGTATAGGTAAGTTGTTGGCTGGTTTGGCGAGCAAATAATGTATGAATGAATGGCGATTTGCTTTGCCCAATAGGATTACCGAAAACGGCATAACGATCTACTTGCTGTGTCATATCCTTACCTAACAGAAATAATAAAAAGGGTCATCTATATAGATGACCCTATCACTATCCCTATAAGGAAGGAAGAACTACCAAACTCGAGGTTTGAGGTAGTCACTATAAAGCAGAGCTTCTGGTGAGCCCGCTTGCGGTTCATAGCGATATTCCCAACGAGCCAACGGCGGCATCGACATCAATATAGACTCTGTGCGTCCACCGCTTTGCAGGCCAAATAAGGTACCACGGTCGTAAACTAGGTTGAATTCAACATAGCGGCCACGACGGTATAGTTGGAAGTCACGCTCACGTTCGCCATAAGGTGTATCTTTGCGACGCTCGACAATAGGTAAGTACGCCGCAGCAAAACCTTCACCGACAGCCTGCATATAAGCAAAGCTCTTATCGAAACCCCACTCATTTAAGTCATCAAAGAACAGACCACCAACACCACGTGTTTCGTCTCGGTGAGGAAGATAGAAGTACTTATCACACCACTCTTTGTGTTCTTGATAAACATCATCACCAAACGGCGCACAAAGATCTTTAGCAGTTTGATGCCAAGATTGGCAATCTTCATCGACAGGATAAAATGGCGTTAAGTCAAAACCACCACCAAACCACCAAATCGGGTCTTCCCCTTCTTTTTCCGCAATGAAGAATCGAACGTTCGCGTGTGAGGTTGGGATATATGGGTTTTTAGGGTGGATAATTAATGAAACCCCCATCGCCTCAAACTTACGTCCGGCTAACTCAGGACGGTGAGCGGTTGCAGAGGCAGGCATTGCTTTACCAGCGACGTGAGAGAAGTTAACTCCACCCTGTTCAAATAAAGCACCATTGGTCATCACGCGAGTACGACCACCGCCACCTAGACGATCGCCAGGTTCTCGCTCCCATGCATCTTCTTCAAACAACGCTACACCATCAGCTTGCTCAAGCTGCTGGCAAATCGAATCTTGTAGGCTCAGTAAAAACTGCTTTACTGCTTCTTTATCAATTGCTGACATCTTACTTCCTTTGCAGGGTTTAACCCTGTCTTAATATTTTCGACGTTTTTGCATCTCTAATTTCGCTTGGCTTCTCACGGCCCCCCGTTTGGCCTTCTAGAATCGCGACTAAGTGTTGACCCAGTTGCTGTTGAACTTCTTCAGTCGTCATACAAGGCGGCTCGCCAGTCAGGTTGGCACTGGTAGAGGTTAACGGCTTGCCGAACTCATTACACATTCTTTGAACCAAAGGGTGATCCGTCACTCGTACCGCGATGGAATCAAACTGGCCGCTGACCCAGTCAGTAACTTTGCTGCTGGTTGGCATAATCCAAGTGACCGGACCTGGCCATGTCGCTTTCACTGTTACCAACTGTTCTTCCGTCAACTGGCTTTCATCAATATAAGGAAGCAGCTGCTCGTAACTTGCAGCAATCAAGATCAAGCCCTTTTCAACTGGACGCTGTTTTAACTCGAGTAATTTCTTGATGGCATGTGGATTATCAGGATCACAACCAACCCCAAAAACGCCTTCGGTCGGGTAAGCAATGACTTCACCTTGTTGTAATGCCTGCAATGTATGTTGAAAGTTATCCACGGGTTGCCTCATTAAGTCAGTTATCGAACTCGCTAAGTGTACAAATTATCATTCACTGTGACTAAAGCTATTTGTTTATAAAATGTATCAATTAACAACTTAGACTGACGCAAACGTTTTCCTTAAGTAATTTTACCCGTATAATGCGCGCAAAATATCTAATCACTAATTAAATCGTACCTGAAGGAGTTTGAGATGACTGTCGGTATTATCATGGGTTCTAAATCTGATTGGCCAACAATGAAGCTAGCTGCAGAAATGTTGGATCAGTTTGGCGTGGCGTACGAAACAAAAGTGGTTTCTGCTCACCGCACACCTCAGTTGCTTGCAGACTACGCAACCAGTGCGAAAGAGCGCGGTATTAAAGTAATTATTGCTGGTGCTGGCGGTGCAGCGCACCTTCCGGGCATGGCTGCTGCTTTCACAAGCGTACCAGTTCTGGGTGTTCCAGTTCAGTCTAAAGCGCTGAAAGGCATGGACTCTCTGCTTTCTATCGTGCAGATGCCAAAAGGTATCGCGGTAGGTACTTTGGCTATCGGTGAAGCTGGCGCTGCCAATGCAGGCATCCTAGCGGCTCAAATCATTGGTACACACAATGAAGAAGTAATGGCAAAAGTAGAAGCATTCCGTTCTGAGCAAACAGAAACGGTTTTGGCTAATCCAAACCCTGCAGAGGACTAATTTCCATGCATGTTCTTGTGTTAGGCGCGGGCCAACTTGCTCGCATGATGTCCCTAGCTGGGGCACCGCTGAATATTGAAATTTCTGCTTTTGATGTTGGCAGCAAAAATATTGTTCACCCATTAACGCAAGCGATTCTAGGTAACGGCTTAGAAAATGCGATTGAGCGTGCGGACGTCATTACTGCTGAATTCGAACATATTCCTCACGATGTACTTGAGGTGTGTGAGCGCAGCGGTAAGTTCTTACCGACAACAGAAGCAATCAAAGCTGGCGGTGACCGTCGTCTTGAAAAAGCCCTGTTAGACGAAGCGAACGTGAAGAATGCTAAGTACTACGTGGTTAACTCTCGCGAAGACTTTGACGCTGCAATTGCTCACGTTGGCTTACCAATGGTGTTGAAGAGCACACTTGGCGGCTACGACGGCAAGGGCCAATGGCGCTTAAAGACATTAGACAATGTTGACGCGACTTGGGCAGAAATGGCTGAGTGCATTACCGCGACCGACAACCAAGCGATTGTGGCTGAAGAGTTTGTTCCGTTTGACCGCGAAGTATCACTGGTTGGTGCTCGTGATACCAATGGCGAGGTTCAAGTGTATCCACTGGCTGAGAATGTTCACACCGACGGCGTGTTGAGCTTATCGACAGCGATTGATGACATTGAACTGCAAGAGCAAGCGAAAACCATGTTCACTGCCATTGCTGAGCGTTTAGATTACGTTGGCGTGCTAGCACTTGAGTTCTTTGATGTTCAAGGTTCACTGCTTGTTAATGAGATTGCACCACGTGTTCATAACTCGGGCCACTGGACGCAACAAGGCGCAGAGACTTGTCAGTTTGAAAACCACCTACGTGCAGTGTGTGGCATGCCACTAGGTAGCACTAAACTGATTCGTCCAACCGCAATGATCAACATTCTTGGCGAAGATACTCTTCCTGAGGCTATTCTTGCTCAAGGTGGTTGTCATGTTCATTGGTATGGCAAAGAAAAGCGTGCAGGTCGCAAGATGGGTCACATTAACGTGAGCGCTGACTACAACGCAGAATTACAAAGAGCTTTGTGCTCATTGGCTGAGATTCTTGATAAGCAAGCCTACCCTGCTGTGCATGAGTTTGCTGAGCAGATGAAGTAAGCCTACATTGGCTTATTGATATAAAAAGTTTATTGGATACAAAAACGGCGCTCAGTGAGCGCCGTTTTTTTGTGTCTATAATATCGAGTTATTGAGATTGAATGTGGTGACACTTGCGATCAGCGCATTGCTTCTTGGTACCACTGGCTGTTTTCTTCTCAAGTAACAACGGGAACTGGCACTGTTCACAACGACCTATAACAGGTGGCTGATTAACGGCGAACTTACACTTAGGGTAGTTATCACACGCATAGAAGGTTTTGCCATAGCGAGATTTGCGCTCAACCAAGTGGCCTCGACCACACTCAGGGCAGGCAAAAAGTGGCTGCTCTTCAGGTTGTTCTTTCGGTTGGTCCAAAGATTCGATGTGATTACACTCTGGATAACTGCTACAGCCAATGAACATCCCAAAGCGACCTTGCCTTAATACCAATTCGTTTTGGCATTTAGGACACGGAACGCCCAGCTCTTTCACCACATGACCATCATTTTGATGAAGAGGCTTGATGTAATCACAGCTCGGATACTGCTTACAGCCTAAAAATGGGCCGTGCTTACCATGGCGAAGCTGAAGCTCCCCACCACACTGTGGACATGGTTCATGCTCTAACGCATGTTCATGTGCTGAAAAAAGCTGATTATCAATCTTACTACTCATGATAAGCCTGTATTAATGCAAGATACCTTGCTCTTTGGTGTACAACAGCTCTTCCATTTGCGTGTAAGCACTTTCATTACCCGGTACATTGAACAGTACCATTAAGATAATCCACTTCAGATCATCCAACTCAAATTCATTGGTCTCTAACCCCATGACACGATCAATCACCATTTCACGAATCTCTGTCGTGAGGACGTTGATCTGCTCAAGGAACAACAAGAAACCACGACACTCCATATTAATACGTGATATCTCTTTACTTGTGTAAACACGCATCGAGGTATTAGAGCACATAGTAATCGCCGCTTGGTTATCGGTATCTTGCAGTGCAGCAAGGTCTTCTAACCAATGGAGAGCCTTATAAATATCATCTTGGTGAAACCCCGCTCGAAGAAGTTCATCTTCAAGTTCGTCTTGATCCACCTGCAATTCAGAATCGCTATGGATGTAGGTTTCAAACAAGTACATCAGTATGTCCATCATCATAGCTTAGCCTCTCCCCTTTCGAATATAGCCACCGGAAACTGCAACAACATGCCCTGAGAGCTCAAGCTCTAAAAGCTGCATCATGACTTCATGCACAGGTATATGGGTTCTCTGTGCCAAAATATCAACGGGTGTCGCCTCTAATCCTACGTTAGCTAACAGCTGTGGAAATGGCAATTGTTCATTTTCACCCTCATTCGGCGTAGGTTCGAATAAGCTCGGCTGCTGATCTATAGACCAGTTTAACAGACTCTTTATTTCAATCAGAACATCTTGAGCATTTTGCACTAAACATGCTCCAGCTTTGATGAGACTGTTACCTCCGCGACTGGTTGGGCTATGAATAGAACCGGGCAGCGCAAACACTTCTCGACCTTGCTCCATGGCATAGCGAGCGGTAATTAAAGAGCCACTCTTCTCAGCCGCTTCCACCACCAAGGTTCCTAACGACAAGCCACTTATAATACGGTTACGACGGGGGAAATGTTCAGGTCTTGGTTTAGCACTCGGTCGAAACTCTGAAATCAGCGCTCCGTTCTCACAGATCCTCTCAGCTAGATTTCGGTGGCGGGCAGGATAAATGGAGTCCAAGCCAGACCCCAACACTGCAAAAGTTTCCCCTCTTTTATCTAGAGCACCATCATGAGCATAGCCATCGATACCTAAAGCTAAGCCACTGGTGACAATTAAACCGTTTTGGACAAACTCTTTGGCGAAGGACTTGGCGGTCTGCAGTCCTTCAATACTGGCATTGCGGCTGCCGACCATCGCGATTTGAGGCTCGATCAGTTTTTCAACGTGACCTTTAACGAAAAGAACACTGGGCGCAGAGGCAATCTCATTAAGCAGTTTGGGATAATGTGGGCAACTCGGAGTCAGGATGTGATGGTTGGATTGTTTAGCTCGCCAAGCGAGACAAGCCTCTACCTCTCTTGGGGCCTGTTCTCTTAGATAGGAGATTTGTTTGGTTGATAAACCCAATGCTTGCAGCTGTTGCCCTGAGTAACCAACAATATTTAAAGGAGAATCAACACTGAGTAGGCGAGCAAGACGCTTTCCACCCAGTTGCGGAATAAAACTTAACGTTAACCAAGCGATCAGTTGCTCTTCATTCACTCGCTTCCCTCTTCTGTCACTGCAAGGTCCAAAGGCGATACCGCCACAATGTCATTACTTACTGGCTTTGAACTTTGAGTGATCAACGCGAGGCTAAAATACTCATAAGGACGAATGACCATCAAGCTACCCAGCGAGGTACTTGGCAATTGCACCTTATCGCTCGCCGCAGACTCTTTATAACTGTATTCACCTTGCTTACCAAACACCACCGCACCGCTTTCGCTGAGGGTAAACATAGAACCTTGGCGAAGGTTATCCTGTGAACCTTTGTTGATCACTACCACCTGATTCTTCGCGCTGTATTGGCTGCCATCTAATGAGCCCAAGATATTAGCAAATTGACCCGCCGCACTAGGTGCAGGATAAAACGTGGTAGAGAGCTTCACCTGATCAACACCAAGTTCTGGTAGCACAAGGTCGTTCAGCAATACCTCTTGCAGCTGAGTGTCTATCTGCAAGCTGCTGAACTCAGCATCCACTTCTTTTAAGCGCGCCGTGGCGACCAAACGCAAAGAGGTCATACTTGCTTGGGGTTGCTGCCGTTGGTAGGTTTCAACTGCGCGGTAGATACCCCACTTTTGATGCTGTTGGTTACCTGAGATAAATAACCGTTCTACACCCGATAAGAAGCGTTTGCCATCGCTGGTACCTAATACTCGTTGCGCTGATTCGATATCTTGCTGCTCTACCAAGCGATCAGACTGTAAATATGGCAAAACCAGCCCTTCATTGACGGTAGGTACTGCTTTCTTCTCAGAGACACGAATCTTAGGGCTAAGCTTGATAACAGGCTTGAGGCTCAATACAGGCTCGCCATTAATCCAAACCAAAGACAGTTTATCTCCGGGATAAATGAGATGAGGGTTTTCTATCTCTGGATTGACCTGCCATAACCTTGGCCACAACCATGGACTATCGAGATACATCGCAGAGATATCCCACAAAGTATCGCCCTTAACCACCACATACGCCTCAGGTGCGCCCTGTTTAATGGTTAAAGGTTGCTCACTATTTTCAGCCGTAGCGGCGAACGAAATCGAGGCACAAATAAGAGATAAAGCAGGCAATAAATGACGCATGACCTAGGTTCCTTGGTCTGAATATATGACATCTGATTGGAGAATTACCTTCAGGATGCTGTCATTTGACCTCTAAAATGTCTAGAATTGAGCCAACAAGGTTTAAGCTGTTTCGGCACAGTTCAATATTTCGAGTGTATATGTCTGTATTACAAGTATTAACATTACCAGATGATCGTCTACGTACCGTGGCGAAACCGGTAAAAGAAGTTACCCCAGAGATTCAAAAGTTCGTTGATGACATGATTGAAACCATGTACGACGAAGAAGGTATCGGCCTTGCGGCAACGCAAGTAGATTTCCACCAACGCATCGTTGTTATCGATATTTCAGAAACACGTGATGAGCCAATGGTGCTTATCAACCCTGAAATTACTGAGAAGCGCGGCGAAGATGGAATCGAAGAAGGCTGCCTATCTGTACCAGGCGCTCGAGCTCTAGTACCTCGCGCTGCAGAAGTAACGGTTAAAGCACTAGACCGTGACGGCAACGAATTCACATTCGACGCTGACGACCTTCTGGCTATCTGTGTTCAGCACGAACTTGACCACCTAGAAGGCAAGTTGTTTGTTGATTACCTATCGCCACTAAAGCGTAAACGTATCCAAGATAAGCTAGCGAAGATTAAACGTTTCAACGAGAAACAAGGTTAATAACCGCTGCTATTACTAAATTAGAAGGAAGCCTACCTTGAGTCAGTCTTTAAGAATTGTCTTTGCAGGTACTCCGGATTTCGCCGCCCGTCACTTGGCGGCGTTGTTGTCTTCGGAGCATGAAGTTGTTGCTGTTTACACACAGCCAGATCGCCCAGCAGGCCGCGGTAAAAAACTCACTGCGAGCCCAGTAAAAAACATCGCACTTGAAAACAATATTCCGGTTTACCAACCAGAAAACTTCAAGTCAGATGAGGCTAAGCAAGAGCTAGCTGAATTGAACGCTGACATCATGGTTGTTGTCGCTTACGGCTTATTGCTTCCGCAGGTTGTATTAGATACGCCTCGCTTAGGTTGTATCAACGTACATGGCTCTATCCTACCGCGCTGGCGTGGTGCTGCTCCGATTCAACGCTCTATTTGGGCGGGTGATAAAGAGACAGGCGTGACGATCATGCAGATGGATATCGGCCTAGATACTGGCGACATGCTAAGTATCGCGACGCTGCCTATCGAAGCGACAGATACTAGCGCATCTATGTACGAGAAATTAGCGGGCCTTGGCCCTGATGCGCTTGTTGAATGTCTAGCGGACATCGCTTCTGGCAAAGCAGTTGCAGAAAAGCAAGACGATGAGCTTGCGAACTACGCGAAGAAGCTAAGCAAAGAAGAAGCGCGTATCAACTGGAGTGATGAAGCTGCGCATATTGAGCGCTGCGTTCGTGCCTTCAACCCATGGCCAATGAGTCACTTTGAAGCTGCTGAGAACAGCATTAAAGTATGGCAAAGCCGTGTGGCAGAGCAAACTTCTGATAAGCCTGCAGGTACCATTCTGCAAGCGGATAAAACTGGTATCTATGTTGCGACAGGGCAAGGCGTACTTGTTCTTGAACAACTGCAAGTTCCAGGTAAAAAAGCCATGTCAGTTCAGGATATCTTGAACTCACGTGCAAGCTGGTTTGAAGTTGGTACACAACTTTCTTAATCCGCTTTTAAAGCTGCTAATTACGCAGCTTAGAAAACCTTTACGAGGGCAGAGATGCCCTCATGTATTCAAATAAATATTCGGTACCCCTCATGAATGTTCGCGCTGCTGCTGCAAATGTCCTATTCCAAGTTGTCGATAAAGGCCACTCTCTGTCACACGCTCTCCCTGCGGCTCAAAAAACGATCCGTCCACGAGACCATGCTCTACTGCAAGAGATTTGCTACGGCGCACTTCGTTACCTGCCTCGTTTAGAGTCAATCGCTAACGAACTGATGGAAAACCCGCTTAAAGGTAAAAAGCGTGTATTCCACCACCTAATCTTGGTGGGCATTTACCAACTAAGCTTCATGCGTATCCCTTCGCATGCCGCGGTTGCTGAAACGGTTGAGGGCACTAAAACACTGCGTGGTCCAAGCCTGAGTGGTTTGATCAACGCTGTGCTACGTAGCTACCTACGTGACCAAGAAGAACTGGACGAGAAAGCCGTTAGTCACAATGCAGGCAAATACGGCCACCCAAGCTGGATTCTAAAAATGCTTCAAGAGAGCTACCCAGATCAATGGGAGCAACTGGTTGAAGCAAACAACAGTAAGGCACCAATGTGGCTGCGCGTTAACCGCCAACACCACACTCGTGACGAGTATGTTGAACTACTTAAAAACGAAAACATTGAATACACATTGCACCCAGAAGCAGCCGATGCCATAAAATTAGCTGCACCTTGTGATGTTACTTTGCTTCCTGGCTTCGACAGAGGTTGGGTATCAGTGCAAGACGCTGCCGCTCAGCTTTCGGTTGACTACCTAACACCAAAAGATGGTGAGCTGATCTTAGATTGTTGTGCTGCGCCAGGTGGTAAAACGGCACACATTCTTGAGCACACTCAAGACACTGAAGTGGTTGCGATTGACTGCGACATTAAACGTCTAGACCGCGTTTACGATAACCTTGAGCGTCTACAACTGCGTGCCGACGTAATTTGTGGTGATGCTCGCTACCCAGAAGAGTGGTGGATGGGTGATAAGTTCGACCGTATCCTACTTGATGCACCTTGTTCAGCGACTGGCGTCATTCGCCGTCACCCTGACATCAAGTGGCTACGTCGTGCGTCTGACATTGATGCGCTGGCTGAACTGCAAAGCGAGATTATGGATGCAATGTGGCGTCAGCTGAAAGAAGGCGGCACCATGGTTTATGCGACTTGTTCTATCACGCCGCAAGAAAACGTGCTGCAAGTGAAAGCATTCCTAGCACGCACTGAGAACGCTACGTTGGTTGGGTCTGATATCGAAAATCCGGGTCGTCAAATACTACCTGGAGAAGAAGATATGGATGGCTTCTACTACGCAGTTCTAGTAAAACAGGCATAACAACTAACAGCGGCTAAGAATTTATTTCTTAGCCGCTGTTTCTTTCTAGTGCATTATCAAAATAAAGTTAGATAACTAGAATTACCACGGTAAAGAAAAGAGAAAGGCTATGAAGATCATTATCCTAGGTGCTGGACAAGTTGGCGGTACCCTTGCTGAAAACCTGGTTGGTGAAAACAACGACATCACCATTGTCGACCGTAATGCTGACCGACTTCGTGAACTTCAGGATAAGTACGACCTTAGGGTTGTAAACGGTTATGCCAGCCACCCAAACACACTACGTGAAGCGGGTGCGCAAGATGCCGACATGTTGGTTGCCGTAACCAACATGGATGAAACCAACATGGCTGCGTGTCAGGTTGCTTTCTCTCTTTTCAATACGCCGAACCGAATTGCTCGTATTCGCTCTCCTCAATACCTAGAAGAGAAAGAAGCGTTATTCAAATCAGGTGCCATCCCAGTCGATCACCTGATCGCACCCGAAGAGCTAGTGACCAGCTACATCGAGCGCCTGATTCAATACCCAGGCGCACTGCAGGTTGTGAGCTTTGCTGAACAGAAGGTTAGCCTAGTAGCAGTAAAAGCCTACTACGGTGGTCCACTGGTTGGTAACGCATTGTCTGCTTTGCGTGAGCACATGCCGCACATTGATACCCGTGTTGCCGCTATTTTCCGTCAAGGTCGCCCTATTCGTCCACAAGGCACCACCATCATTGAAGCCGATGATGAAGTGTTCTTCGTCGCAGCGAGTAACCACATCCGCTCAGTAATGAGTGAGCTACAGCGCCTAGAGAAACCGTACCGCCGCATCATGATTGTCGGTGGTGGTAACATTGGTGCAAGCTTGGCAAAACGCCTTGAGCAGAGCTACAGTATCAAGCTTATCGAGCGCAGCTACACTCGCGCCGAGAAGCTGTCTGAAGAATTAGAAAACACCATCGTATTCTGTGGTGATGCCGCCGATCAAGAGCTGCTGACCGAGGAGAACATCGATCAAGTGGACGTGTTCATCGCCCTAACCAATGAAGATGAAACCAACATCATGTCAGCCATGCTGGCGAAGCGAATGGGTGCCAAGAAGGTAATGGTACTGATTCAGCGTGGTGCTTACGTAGACCTTGTTCAGGGTGGCGTGATTGATATTGCTATCTCTCCACAGCAAGCGACCATTTCTGCGCTGCTTACTCACGTTCGTCGTGCTGATATTGTTAACGTATCATCTCTACGTCGCGGCGCTGCAGAGGCGATCGAAGCGATTGCTCACGGTGACGAAACCACATCGAAAGTGGTTGGCCGAGCGATTGGCGACATCAAGCTACCACCGGGCACCACTATTGGTGCGATTGTTCGCGGAGAAGAAGTACTTATCGCGCACGATAGAACCGTAATCGAACAAGATGACCACGTAGTGATGTTCCTAGTGGACAAGAAATACGTACCTGATGTTGAGTCTCTATTCCAACCGAGCCCGTTCTTCTTATAGCCTTGTTCTCGTAAGTATCTTCTCGCAACCTTCTTCTTGTGAGAACGACGCTTCGGCACAAAGCGATGGTCTATTAAGCTATGGTCAACTTTCGTCCGATATTATTAGTGATAGGGTTAGTGTTATCAAAACTCGCCCTTTTCATGTACATCCCCACATTGGTTGCCTTTTTCACAGGCACCGGTGGCTTCCTCGAGTTTGGTCAATCGGTAGTGATCACGCACATTGTGGCGTTCATCTGCTTGAGCTTAGGGCGCTCCGCTAAGTTCCGACTTGGGGTGCGGGACATGTTCCTGATCACCTCTCTGGTATGGACGATAGCCAGTGCCTTTGCTGCACTGCCGTTTGTCTTCATCAACCACATCAGCTTCACTGACGCCTATTTTGAAACCATGTCTGGTATCACCACAACAGGCTCAACCGTATTAAGCGGCTTAGACAGCATGGCACCAAGCATTCTGTTGTGGCGTTCTATATTGCAATGGTTAGGTGGCATCGGCTTCATCGTTATGGCGGTAGCGGTTCTGCCAATGCTCAACGTCGGTGGTATGCGCCTGTTCCAAACCGAATCATCCGACTGGTCAGATAAAAGCAGCCCACGAGCAAAAACGGTCGCGAAGAACATCGTGGCGGTTTATCTGGTTCTGACTGGCTTGTGCATCATTAGCTATCTCTTTGCAGGCATGGGCATCTTTGACGCGATCAATCATGCCTTCACAACACTGTCTACGGGTGGTTACTCAACATCAGATGGCTCGATGAACCACTTCTCTAACAGTGCTCACTGGGTGGGAACCCTGTTCATGTTCCTTGGTGGTCTGCCGTTCCTACTGTTCGTTAGCGCACTGCGTGGCAGAAAACTCTCAATCCTCTACAAAGACGCGCAAGTGAGAGGCTTCACCTATCTATTCTTAGTCACCAGTGCCGTGATATCGACATGGTTGGTGGTTAGAGATGGCTACACGGTCATGGATGCGATGCGTGTTTCGATGTTCAATATTGTGTCCGTAGTTACCACTACCGGTTTTGGCTTAGAAGACTTCACCGCGTGGGGTGCACTGCCAACGACCTTGTTTGCGTTTCTAATGATGGCGGGCGCGTGCTCAGGTTCAACCTCTGGCGGTATCAAAATCTTCCGCTTCCAGATCGCGATGACCATGCTTCACAAACAGATGATGAAGTTGATCCACCCATCAGGTGTCTTTATTCAACGCTATAACCAACGCCCCGTTAATGACGACATTGTGCGTTCATTGGTCGCATTTGGTTTGATGTTCTTTATTACGATTATCTTAATTGCAGGTGGCTTGAGCGCGATGGGGCTTGATCCTGTGACCAGTATATCTGGTGCTATCACAGCCGTTGCCAACGTGGGCCCAGGCATGGGCAGCGTGATCGGTCCAACCGGGAACTTTGCTCCACTGCCAGACGCCGCTAAATGGTTGCTAAGCTTAGGAATGCTGATGGGGCGACTTGAGATATTGACGCTCATTGTTCTATTTTTCCCAGCCTTTTGGCGACGCTAACCAAGACAAAATCAAGGAAACACAGATGAAATCATACGTACTTCTCGCTGGCGCATTGCTCGCAAACTCAGTATTCGTAAGTTCTGCCTTTGCTGATCAAATGGTCACATTGCCTGATGGCAAACAAGTGTTACTCAAAGATGATTTTACTTGGCAATACGTGGCACCGAAGCAAACGGAAGCAGCAGTGACAACATCAGAGATCGCAGTGCCTGTTTCAGCAGCGCCTATTGCAGCAGCCCCTGTCGTAGCCGTACCTGTCGCAACGAACACGCGTGGCACTACAATTGTGGTTGATAGTAAGAAGCCAAGCTTACAGCTGTCTCAATCAGGAGTGGATGTTGTACTGGGTGCAAGTCGCTATGAAGATGGTGAGCTTATAATTCCGACAGCCATCACCAACCAAGGCACTCAAGCGGTTATTTTGGTATCACTTAACATCAGCGTATTTACTGCAGAAGGTGAGTTGTTGGCAGAAGAAGAAGTTGCAGTGTGGAAATCAATCAAACGAATGGCCGACACATATCTGCGACCAAAGACGGGTGAAGAAGGCAAGCTAATCAAGCTCGACCTAGAACAACACCCTGAATATCAGATTAAAGCAGAGATTACTGAGGTACTGGCTCGCTAAACCGGAGTCACGTACAAATAAATAGCGAAGAAATGGCAAGCGCAGCCCGCCAAAACAAACAAGTGCCAGATGGCATGGTTGTAAGGGATGCGTTTGGCCACATAGAAAATAACGCCCAACGAGTAAATCACGCCGCCGAGCGCCAATAACACCAAGCCGCCCATCTCGATATTCATCGCCAGTTGATACACCACAATCAACGACAACCAGCCCATCGCTAAATAAATGAACAGCGATAGACGCTTAAATCGGTAGACGAAGGCAATCTTCATGATGATACCGACCAGCGCAATTCCCCAGATAACCGCCATCAAGCCCATCGCTAATGGGGTTCTTAAGCCAACCAATAAAAACGGGGTGTAGCTACCTGCGATGAGTAAGTAAATTGCACAGTGATCGAGGGTTTTCAATAAACGCTTGGTTTTTTCTGTGGTGATCGAGTGATAAAGCGTGGAAGCGAGAAAGAGTAGGATAATACTGCTGCCATATACCGCCATACTCGCAATAGTCAGTATGTCGGCTTGATGGTCAAACGCACGAATCAGCAGCAGGATTAAACCAACCACGCCAAGCACAACACCCAAGCCATGGGTTATCGCATTGGCGCGTTCTTCGATGTCACTGTATTCGCTCGCCGATGATGCAGACATGATTATCCTACTAGAGTAAATGTTCGATTTGCCTAGTATTGCACATTAAGCTTACACGTGTAAGCTTAAATTTTTATGACATCTTTTATGACATTAATAACGCCTAAACGGTGTGATGAAGCTAAGGTCTCTAAAGCTACAGAACCAAAGAGCTAACTAAGATGCGTTGTCTAGATACTCAAGTACCATCTTGCCCGCATCTTGTGGTGACGTATCCAATGGCACACTCAATTGACGCTGCAGTTGGCCAATGCCTAACAAGCTCGCCAACATGCCTTTTGCACCATCGCGATTACGGTCTATCTCAAACCACAACTTAAGCTCGGTTTCATCACGATGAGCAACCACTTCCAGTTCACGCCAGCGGCCATGATATGGACCAGTGGTAGGGACAAACTCAAACTCTTGAACAAATGGCAGTTCAAAGCCCTCTACTGCTTCGCACTCAACTTGGCGAATGCGTAAACCTTGAGCTTCTAGTTCATTAAAAATACCATCAAGAAGTGCATCTGGGCGAACCGTTAAAATATCCTTATCCGATGGATCAATCGCCATCGCAATATCGAGCCCGGTTTCTAGCCACACCTTTGAATCACCAATCGTGACAGGTGTGTTCAGCGGGACATCAAACTCACATTCAAAATCACGGGTTTCACCCGGCTGAATAACAAAGGCATACGGCAGGCTCCATTTGGCCAACGAGTATGTCTGGTGCATTCGACGTGTTTGACCGCCCTCTTGCCTTTGCGAATTCATAGTAATTTCTTTGACGTAACGACAGCACAAGTTGAGATCGATATTGTCGATCTCTTGTGGCTGAGCGCCACCATAGACATGCACAATAATGCTCGCCTTCTTGCCTGGATAAAGCACTTCCTGTTGCAATACAGAATCCACCTTGGCAGATCCAATTCCAAAACTTGCTAACGTTTTCTTTAAGAACGACATATGCACCTCCTTTAAAGCATCATCTTAAGCCTGAAAGAGGTTCAAACTCAAATATACTGCTCACACTATTTTAGCTCTAATATCGTCTATTTATCACTCAGGCGTCGATCGATAACTTAGATAGTGATAATCTAAGCCTTGATATGCATGCATATCATTATCCTGATTTATTCTTCGGATTGGCGAAAGCCAGACGAGTGACGCTTCAAGCAATTGAGGTGGAGCTCATGGTAAATCAGGCCATTAGATTGGCAATGGATATGCCTGACCGTTAGGTAAATTAATGCGCCCAACAGCTGTCAGGTTCTCGCACACCAACCGTAGTGCGATGCGTCGTCGTAGTGGCTTTGTTGCTGCTCCAACGGCTAAGAAATTGGCTCCTACAATGACTCTAGTTGAGAAGACTGCTTTATTAGCACCGACTACAACGAAAGTGATTAAAGCCGCTTAACAAAAAGCGCAGTTTTTACTGCGCTTTTTTCTTGCCCGCTCCCATCTTGAAATGTGTTTACACATTGGTATTCCCTACCCGATTTGATACCTTAGCCACAAATCATTATAAAATTTGTGGAGAAATAAAGTATGAAGTGTCACCGCATTGAAGAACTGCTTGAACTGATGGAGCCTGAGTGGCAGAAAGATCAAGAGCTTAACCTATTAGAGTTCATCATTAAGCTATCAAAAGAAGCGGGCTACCAAGGCAAGCTTGAAGAACTGACTGACGATGTTCTTATCTATCACCTAAAAATGCGCAACAGCGAAAAAGATGAGATGATCCCGGGCCTGAAAAAAGACCAAGAAGATGATTTCAAAACCGCAATTCTAAAAGCACGTGGCCTTCTTTAGTCGCCCGTTAGTTTAGAGCTCAATTGCCGTATAGATAAAACACTCAATTTTAAAAAGCGACCACCAGGTCGCTTTTTTGTTTCTGTTCGCTATTTTTTCGTCACAACTGTTATGACTTTTGTTGTTAAAGGTTGATAGCGTTAAAGAAATGAGAACAAGATTGTCGCTATAATCGCCATCCATAAGAATCTTCTAAAATAATAAGAGTGAGTGCGATAACAACAAATGCACCAAGCTCAATTTCAACAGGTTCTCTAAACCATACTTTCAAGTAATGTCGTCATGCCCGACTTAACCGGGCAAACAAGCCACAAAAAGGATAGTCCATGAGTCAGGATAAAATCGATATCAAAGATGTGACTCCTAAAACCTTTAACCCGAAAACACATAAAGGTAATGGAGATCGATTTAACCCAAGTAACCGAATCTATGTTCGAGAAAGCAAAGGTAAATTCCAACAACTGCGTCGCTATGGCGGTTGGTTCTTACTTTTACTTTTTGCGCTTATCCCATGGATTCCCTTTGGTGAACGTCAAGCGATCTTGCTCGATATCGGCAGCCAACAGTTCAACTTCTTTGGCACCACCTTATACCCGCAAGATCTGACCCTACTCGCGATCCTATTTATGATTGCCGCGTTTGGCCTGTTTTTCATAACCACCTTCTTAGGCCGTGTCTGGTGTGGCTATTTATGCCCACAAACCGTCTGGACCTTCATGTATATCTGGTTCGAAGAGAAGCTAGAAGGCGCTGCCAATAAGCGAAGAAAACAAGACTCGGGCAAACTGACGAGCAATTTAATCCTCAGAAAAACCCTCAAACACATTGCGTGGTGGGCGATTGCCATTGCGACGGGCTTAACCTTTGTTGGTTACTTCATCCCAATCAAAGAGTTAGTGGTTGGCTTCTTTACCTTTAACTCGTCTTTCTGGCCGGTGTTTTGGGTACTGTTCTTTGCTGGATGTACTTATGCCAATGCGGGTTGGATGCGTTCAATTGTTTGTCTGCACATGTGTCCTTACGCGCGTTTCCAGTCGGCAATGTTCGATAAAGACACCTTCATCGTTGGTTACAACACAGAACGTGGTGAAAGCCGTGGCCCTCGCTCTCGTAAAGCCGATCCAAAAGAGCTTAGTCTAGGCGACTGTATTGACTGTAATCTGTGTGTACAAGTGTGCCCTACGGGTATCGATATCCGTGACGGCCTGCAATACGAGTGTATTAACTGCGGCGCGTGTATTGATGCCTGTGACAACACGATGGAGCGTATGGGCTATGAGAAAGGCCTGATCAATTACACCACCGAGCACAGACTTGAAGGTCACTCGACCAAGGTAATGCGTCCCAAGCTGTTGGGCTATGGCGCTATCTTGATCGTGATGCTGGGCTTGTTCTTCGCCCAAATCGCGAGCGTTGATCCTGCCGGCCTAAGTGTTCTGCGTGACCGAAACCAACTGTTTAGAGTCAATAACCAAGGGTTGGTTGAAAACACCTACACCTTGAAAGTGATCAACAAGACTCAACAAGAGCAAGAGTACAAACTCGATGTTAGCGGACTGCCCGATTCTATCTGGTATGGTAAACAGACGATTACTGTCGATCCAGGCGAGGTTTTGAACCTACCTATCAGTTTGGGCGCCGACCCAGAAAAACTGAGCTCACCAGTTTCGACAATTCAGTTTATACTCTCGGATAATGAAGAGTTTACGATGGAAGTCGAAAGCCGCTTTATCAAGAAGCTCTGATACCCGCACCGTAGTGCTTGGTATAACAACCCAATAAATGGAAAAAGGCTCAGTAATGAGCCTTTTTTATTCTATGACGATGCAAGCCTTTAACTTTGATAACCTGACTCCTGACTTCATGTGGTACGCACTGGAGAGCATCGGAGTTCGCGCTGAATCCGGGCTTCTCGCTCTCAACAGTTACGAAAACCGTGTCTATCAGTTCACCGATGAAGACCGTAAGCGCTACGTCGTTAAGTTTTACCGTCCACAACGCTGGAACAAGGCACAGATCCAAGAAGAGCATGACTTCGCACTCGAGCTTATCGAACAAGAGATGCCGGTTGCGCCTCCAATGCGAATCAACGGTGCAACCTTACATGAATACCAAGGCTACCTATTTGCACTATTTGAAAGTGTTGGCGGCAGACAGTATGAAGTTGACAATCTAGATCAATTGGAAGGCGTAGGACGCTTTCTTGGTCGTATTCATAAAGCCAGCGCGGGAAGAACATTCCAGCATCGCCCGACCATCAGCTTAGATGAATACCTTTATCAGCCACGTAAGATTCTAGAGAACTCTCAGTTTATCCCGACGCACCTAGAAAATGCCTTCTTCAATGACGTTGACCTTCTGATCAAAGAGCTAGAGAGCCAGTGGCCGAGCAACATTGAGAATATCCGCCTGCACGGTGACTGCCACCCTGGCAATATTTTGTGGCGCGATGGGCCAATGTTCGTCGATCTTGATGACGCACGTAACGGCCCTGCGATACAAGATCTGTGGATGCTGCTCAATGGCGAGCGCCAAGATAAGCTGATGCAACTGGATATTTTGCTAGAGAGTTACCAAGAGTTTTGCGATTTTAATACCGCACAACTGAAACTAATCGAACCACTACGCGGTCTACGTATGGTGCATTACATGGCATGGTTGGCGAAACGATGGCACGATCCTGCGTTTCCTCTGGCCTTCCCGTGGTTTAATGATCCGAAATATTGGGAGCAACAAGTACTTGCTTGTAAAGAGCAAATTGCTACCCTGCAAGAGCCACCACTTTCGTTAATGCCTCAGTGGTAACAGCAATCGCAACATACAACTAGATAAAAATTCAAACATAATGGAGATTGGATAAATGAAAAAGCTATTCGCATTTTTCTCATTGATCATGTTGAGCCTTACCGCTCACGCTGCGAAATTTAACGAAGGTGAACACTACAAAGTTCTCGACCTAGAAGCATCAAAAAAACCAATGGTGACAGAGTTCTTCTCTTTTTACTGCCCACACTGTAATAGCTTTGAGCCAATCATCCAGCAGCTAAAACAACAGCTACCTAAAGACGCTAAGCTACAGAAGAACCATGTTTCATTCATGGGTGGCAACATGGGTCTGCCAATGAGCAAAGCTTACGCGACAATGATTGCACTGAAAGTTGAAGATAAAATGGTGCCAGTGATGTTTAACCGCATCCACACAATGAACAAGCCACCACGTGATGAAGAAGAACTGCGTCAAATCTTCCTAGACGAAGGCGTTGATGCGAAGAAATTCGATGCTGCGTATAACGGCTTTGCTGTAGATTCTATGGTTCGTCGCTTCGACAAAGCATTCAAAGACAGCGGCCTTTCAGGTGTACCCGCTGTTGTGGTTAACAACCGCTACCTAGTAGAAGCTCAAGGTATCAACTCTCTTGATGAGTACTTCGAGCTCGTGAACTTCTTATTAAAGAAGTAAGCCATTGATGAAAGGAAGCTTCGGCTTCCTTTTTTTTTGCTAGTTCAAAAATCATTATTGATAAATAATTAACCTGGAAGTTTAAAGCTTTACTGCTATTAATAACCCGTCCTAAGAACCGGTGGGCAAGGAGCCCTTGAATGAAAATAAAAATAACTCTCTTGGCATTGAGCGTTGCGGCTTCTCCCGCTTTTGCCAAGCTTGCAGACCAACAAGGTTTCAGTGGTGAAATCTCTCTCAATACCGGGGTTACCTCTTCCACCTCGAACTTTAATACCGATGCTGATAGCAATCTTTCATCCACAGATCAGAAGGCTTCTTCGGAAAGCTCTTTTCTGGTTGCTCCTTTAGGTAGTGTTGCTTATACCTTTGGTGAAAAGCTAAACCATCAGGTATACACAGGTACCGCGCGAGATGATGTAGCAACAGGTACTGTAGTTCTCGAAGTCGGTTACAAATACCAACTTGAGTCAGGCATGGTGATCGACGCTTCACTGCTGCCAACCATTATGTCTGGTGAAACTTGGGCTGATCCATACAACACCACATCAGCTCGCACCAAGACCAATGAAACTGGCAATGCGTTTCGTTTGAAGCTAAGCAACATTGCGGGCTCAGCTTTCTCGCTAGACATGGCCTATGCGACCAAAGATGTCGACAAGGATGATATTCAAGATCAAGAGCTCAAACGAGATGCCAATACTCTCTACTTGAAAGGTCAATATCGCCTGCCACTCAGTCGTACCATGATGCTTATTCCATCCGTCATCTATCAAACACGTGATGCTGATGGTAAAGCTGAATCTTACGACCAATTCGGTGGTGAGGTAAGCTTGTTTGGTGGCATGGGGCGTCACCAGTACGCACTAACAGCGGGTTACAACCAACGCTCTTACGATGCGAGCAACCCGATCTACGACAAGAAACGCAGCGACGACAATATCAACCTATTCGCCGCCTATGAGTATGTTCAATTCATGGATTGGGAAAACTGGTCGTTTATTTCACTGGCAGGCTACGGCACCAGCGACTCGAACATTACCTTCTACGGCGAGTCTCAATATATAGTTTCAGTTGGCTTGAACTACAAGTTCTAACCTTAGCGAGTATGAACTGCAATCCAACGAAAGCCTGCATCTAAGCAGGCTTTTTCTGCTTGCTAGACAGCTTGAGCCGTGAGTTGTTTCAGCAAGCGATCCATCGCGCGATAGCCTAGCGCTTCTGATAGATGTTTCTTTTCGATCTGCTCGTTACCGTCAAGGTCGGCAATGGTTCGTGCCACCTTAATAATTCGATGATAAGCACGAATCGATAAACCCAAGCGATGTAGTGCTGTCTCAAGAAACTCTGCATCTTCGCGTCGCAGTGGGCAATACTTCTCAATTTCTCGGCTACCTAACAGTGCATTCGATTTATGGTTGCGAGATAGCATTAACTCGCGCGCCTGCCTAACCCTTTGCTTAACTACTTGAGTTGTTTCACCGCGATCACCGCCTTCGGCCAACATTCCTTTTGGCAACAGAGGTATCTCCAATGACATATCGAACCTATCCAGCAAGGGCCCAGATAAGCGATTGAGGTAACGCAGGATGATCTGTGGGTTGACGCGCGCCTGGTTACCTTCGTAATAACCCGTTGGACTTGGGTTAAGTGCACCGACCAATTGAAAACGCGCAGGAAAACGAGTCTTGCCCGCAGCACGGGAGATAATGATCTCGCCCGACTCTAGTGGCTCTCGTAATGAATCAAGCACCTTGCGCTCAAACTCCGGCATCTCATCTAAGAACAATAAGCCGTTATGCGCTAAAGAGATCTCTCCGGGGCGAGGCACCGAACCACCACCCACTAATGCCGCCATTGAACTGGAATGGTGAGGAGAGCGAAAAGGTCGTTGCTTCCAGTTGTATTGATTGATTTCTTGTTGCGTTAACGAGGCCACCGACGCGGTTTCCATCGCTTCGTCATCACTCATTTCAGGTAATAGGTCACGCAGTCGAGAAGCGAGCATAGTTTTTCCGGTTCCGGGTGGGCCAAGAAACAATAAGTTATGATTCCCAGCAGCGGCTATCTCTAGAGCTCGCTTGCCTTGTTGTTGGCCGATAATATCTTGTAGGTCGCGAAGCACTGAAACATCAGCCTGATGATGTTCCGTTCTATATAGCCCAAGCTGAGCCTGTCCACACATGTCAGCACAAACCTCCAACAAGGTTTGTGCAGATTTATGCGCTCCCTTGCCCACCAGCGCAGCCTGATCACCGTTATGATGTGGGACAACTAAGCATCGCTCTACACTGTCGGCGGCTAACGTCGCAGGCAAAACGCCCTTTACCGAGCGAAGTTCTCCTGACAATGCCAACTCACCGATAAATTCATGTTGAGCTATTTTTGATGTCGGAAGCTGATCTGACGCCACCAAAATCCCAAGCGCGATGGGCAGGTCAAAACGACCACCTTCTTTGGGCAAATCGGCTGGGGCGAGATTGACCGTGATTCTTTTCGATGGAAACTCAAAGCGAGAATTGATGATCGCGCTTCTCACTCGGTCTTTAGATTCCTTGACCGTTGTTTCAGGTAGACCCACCAGCGTGAAGCCAGGCATTCCGTTGCTTATATGCACCTCAACGGTCACTTCTGGCGCCTCTACACCCACACTAGCTCGGCTATGAATTATCGCGAGTCCCATAACTTTCCTTTGTCTTTGATTTAAAAGTATTCGCTCTGGATATTCGTTGCTCACCAAAGCGATAAGGTTGTTATATAGCTTGGTGGAATGGTATTTTAATGTGAAAAAAGAATGACATTTCCCTTGTCATGCGGCAGATTTGTGTGATAACACTAGAGATGTAGACATTTACTGAAGACAATAAACGAGAAAACTCGAATATTATGATTTTTAACGCTCGCATTTACGCACTGATTAACCTGATTATCGTAGTCATTATTAAGACTGCGCGGGGGCGAGTGGGAAGAAAGTAACCACGAATTAGAAAAAACCCCCGCACTGACAAGTCCGGGGGTTTTTTCTAATTTAAACATTCGATTTTTATATTTTTGAGCATTTTCGGCTTTGCCGATTTACAGGAAGAATGGGAGCACAAGATGTGCAGAGACAAAGGAAACAGTTACCAAAATAAAGGTAATACGGGAGAATTCCGATGAAAGGCGCAGAACTAGTCGTATCCGCACTCAAGCAACAAGGAATTGAGACCGTATTTGGTTACCCCGGTGGTGCCATCATGCCAATCTACGATGCACTCTATGACGGCGGGGTTGAACATATCCTATGTCGCCATGAGCAAGGCGCCGCTATGGCCGCGATCGGCATGGCTAGAGCAACACAAGATGTCGCTGTTTGTATGGCAACCTCGGGACCAGGTGCAACCAACCTAGTCACTGGCCTTGCTGATGCCTTTATGGATTCAATCCCATTGGTTGCTATCACAGGTCAGGTTGCAAGTTCCCACATTGGTACCGATGCATTCCAAGAAATGGATGTGATTGGTATGTCTCTGTCATGTACTAAACACAGCTACCTAGTAACTGATATTGAAGAGCTAGCTCCAACCCTCGCTGAAGCGTTTGTGGTAGCAAAGTCTGGCCGCCCTGGCCCGGTTATCGTCGATATCGCTAAAGACGTTCAACTAGCAGAAACACCTGTTAACGCTCTTCCTGAATTTACTCCACCCGCAATTCCTGTTGCGACAACTGATGCCATTGAACAGGCACAGTACTTTTTGTCTCAAGCGACCCGTCCTGTTTTATACGTAGGTGGTGGTGTTCAACTTGCTAAAGCAACCGATGCGGTTCGTGAGTTTTTACGCCTAAACCCAATGCCAGCAGTAAGCACACTGAAAGGCTTGGGCACTATCGAACGTGACGACCCACACTACCTTGGCATGCTGGGTATGCACGGCACTAAAGCCGCTAACCTTGTGGTTCAAGAGAGTGACCTGTTGATTGTTGTCGGTGCTCGTTTTGATGACCGAGTAACTGGCAAACTCGATACCTTTGCGCCGCATGCTAAGGTTATCCATATCGATATCGATGCCGCTGAGTTCAGCAAACTGCGTCTTGCCAATGCGCCAATTCGCGGTGACATCAACAAGATCATGCCTCAACTAGAGCTAAGCCAAGACATCTCCTCTTGGGTTCATCACTCTGAAGGTCTTCGTAGCTCATTCAAATGGCGTTACGACCACCCTGGTGATCTGATTTTTGCTCCACTGCTGTTGAAGCAACTGTCAGACATGATGCCAGCAAGCTCTATCGTATCGACTGATGTGGGCCAACACCAAATGTGGGCAGCTCAGCACATTCAGCCTCGCGATCCACAGAACTTCATTACCTCTGCCGGTTTAGGCACCATGGGCTTTGGCTTGCCAGCTGCAATGGGTGCTTCGGTTGGGCGTCCTGATGACCAATCTATTCTAATCTCTGGTGATGGCTCGTTCATGATGAACGTGCAAGAGCTTGGCACATTGAAGCGTCGTCAGATCCCAGTGAAGATGGTACTGCTTAATAACTCTCGCTTGGGTATGGTTCGCCAATGGCAATCGTTGTTCTTCGATGGCCGCCACAGTGAAACCATCCTAGATGACAACCCAGACTTCGTGATGCTAGCGAAAGCCTTCGATATCCCGGGTAAAACCATCACGCGCAAAGAAGAAGTAGAGCCAGCACTGAAAGAGATGCTAGAAAGCAAAACCGCTTACCTACTTCATGTTCTTATTGATGAAGAAGAGAACGTATGGCCACTAGTACCGCCAGGTGCTTCAAACAGTGAGATGTTGGAGAACACATAACATGAAAAGATACCTATTAGACATCAAAGCCGATGATAAGCCTGTACTACTAGAGCGTGTTCTTCGTGTTATCCGCCACCGTGGCTTTATTGTTAAGCAAGTCGCGGGCACTCAAAACCACGAAAGTAAAGTGGCGAGTGTAGAGATCATTGTAGACAGTGACCGTCCAATCTCTTTTTTGGTCAATCAAATCGAAAAGCTGTGGGATGTGCGTACCGTTGACGTTATCTCGATCAGCCGTAATGAACTGCCAAACAACAACTTACAACAAAAGATAAACGCATAAGGAACCGCAAACATGACAGCTAAAACAGCAGACTATATTTGGTTTAACGGTGAGATGGTTCCTTGGGCAGAGGCGAACGTTCACGTCCTGACTCACGCAATGCACTACGGTACTTCTGTGTTTGAAGGTGTTCGTTGTTACAACACACCAAAAGGGCCGGTTATCTTCCGTCACCCTGAACATGCTAAGCGCCTAAAAGACTCAGCAAAAATCTATCGCTTCCCTATTCCTTACACTGAGGAAGAAATTATGGAAGCGACTCGCGAAACGCTACGCCAAAATAAGCTAGAGTCAGCGTACATCCGCCCTCTAGGTTTCGTAGGTAACGTTGGTTTGGGTGTCTGCCCGCCAGAAAATACTGAGATGGAACTGATCATCGCTGCTTTCCCTTGGGGGTCTTACCTAGGCGAAGAAGCACTAGAAAACGGCGTTGATGCAATGATTTCTAGCTGGAACCGTGCCGCTCCAAACACGATCCCAACCGCAGCAAAAGCCGGTGGTAACTACCTATCTTCACTATTAGTTGGTGGCGAAGCTCGCCGTCATGGTTACGATGAAGGCATCGCACTGAGTGTTGATGGTTACCTTTCTGAAGGGGCTGGTGAGAACATCTTTGTGGTACGTAACGGCGTGCTATCCACACCACCAGCGACCAGTGCGATTCTGCCGGGTATCACGCGTGATTCGATCATGACACTAGCAAAAGACATGGGTTATGAGATCCGTGAAGAGAACATTGCTCGTGAAGCGCTATACCTTGCTGATGAAGTATTCATGACAGGCACAGCGGCGGAAATCGTTCCGGTTCGTAGCGTAGACAAAATTACAGTAGGTGAAGGCAAACGCGGTCCTATCACTGAAAAAGTTCAAGCGGCTTACTTTGGTCTATTCAATGGCACCACTGAAGATAAGTGGGGCTGGTTAGACTACGTTTACCCAGCAGACCAAACTTCAGAAAACCAAACGCAAACAACTAAGTAAGCAACAGCCAAATATTTTATAAGGATTTAAGCAATGCCAATCTATCGTTCAGCAACGACTACCCACGGACGCAACATGGCTGGTGCGCGCGCTTTATGGCGTGCAACTGGCGTTAAAGATGATGACTTCGGTAAGCCAATCATCGCAGTTGTAAACTCTTTCACTCAATTCGTACCAGGCCACGTTCACCTTAAAGATATGGGTCAATTGGTAGCAGGTGAAATCGAGAAAGCGGGCGGTATCGCTAAAGAATTCAACACCATCGCAGTTGATGATGGTATCGCAATGGGTCACGGTGGCATGCTGTACTCACTGCCATCACGTGAGCTTATCGCAGACTCAGTAGAGTACATGGTGAATGCTCACTGTGCGGATGCGATGGTATGTATCTCTAACTGTGACAAAATCACTCCGGGAATGATGATGGCAGCAATGCGCCTTAACATCCCAGTGATCTTTGTATCAGGCGGCCCAATGGAAGCGGGTAAAACTAAGCTTTCCGATCAAATCATCAAGCTAGACCTTGTTGACGCAATGATCCAAGGTGCCGATCCAACCATTTCTGATGAGCAAAGTGAGCAAGTAGAGCGTTCTGCATGTCCGACATGTGGTTCATGTTCAGGTATGTTCACAGCGAACTCAATGAACTGTCTAACAGAAGCGCTTGGTCTATCTCAGCCAGGTAACGGTTCTATGCTAGCAACCCACGCAGACCGTGAAGAGCTATTCATCAATGCTGGTAAGCGCATCGTTGACCTAACCAAGCGTTACTACGAGCAAGATGACGAATCAGCACTGCCTCGTAACATCGCAAACCGCGCAGCATTTGAAAACGCGATGGCACTGGATATCGCAATGGGCGGTTCTAGTAACACCGTTCTTCACCTATTGGCAGCAGCTCAAGAAGGTGAAGTCGACTTTGATATGGGTGATATCGACGAGATGTCTCGTCGCGTTCCACACCTATGTAAGGTTGCGCCTTCAACACCTAAATACCACATGGAAGACGTTCACCGCGCTGGTGGTGTTATGGCTATCCTAGGTGAACTAGACCGCGCAGGCCTACTGAACAACCAAACTCGCACTGTACTTGGCCTAAGCATGCAAGAGCAGCTAGCTCAATACGACATCATGCAGACAGAAGACGAAGCGGTACTTAAGTTCTTCCGCGCGGGCCCAGCAGGTATTCGTACCACCAAAGCCTTCTCACAAGATTGCCGTTGGGATCGTCTTGATGACGACCGTAAAGAAGGTTGTATCCGTACTAAAGAGAATGCATTCAGCCAAGAAGGTGGCCTAGCCGTACTTTCAGGCAACATCGCCGTTGACGGTTGTATCGTTAAGACAGCAGGTGTTGATGAAGAGAACCTGAAATTCCAAGGTCCTGCTATCGTATTTGAAAGCCAAGACACAGCCGTAGACGGCATCTTAGCGGGTAAAGTAAAAGCAGGCGAAGTGGTTGTTATCCGTTACGAAGGTCCTAAAGGTGGTCCGGGCATGCAAGAAATGCTCTACCCAACTACCTACCTAAAATCTATGGGTCTAGGTAAGTCTTGTGCTCTTCTAACTGACGGACGTTTCTCTGGCGGTACATCCGGTTTGTCTATCGGTCACGCTTCTCCAGAAGCAGCAAGTGGCGGTGTGATTGGTCTAGTAAACACTGGCGATATCATCACTATCGACATCCCTAGCCGTTCAATCACACTTGATGTGCCTGAAGCCGAGCTAGAAGCGCGTCGTGTTAAGCAAGACGCACTAGGCTGGAAACCAGAAAACCGTCAGCGTGAAGTTTCATTCGCACTGAAAGCTTACGCAAGCATGGCAACCAGTGCCGACAAAGGCGCCGTGCGTGATAAGTCTAAGCTAGAGGACTAGTCTATGAGTGATGACACGGTCAGTCCCGTAAAACAAACTGGCGCAGATTACCTGCGTCAGATCTTGAGAGCGCCAGTTTACGAAGCGGCAATCGTGACACCTCTGCAAGAGATGCCTCGCTTAAGTGCTCGTATTGGTAATCAGGTTCAGCTAAAGCGTGAAGACCGTCAGCCGGTTCACTCGTTCAAGCTACGTGGTGCCTATAACATGGTATCAAGCCTTTCAGAGCAACAGAAAGCCGCAGGTGTAATTGCAGCATCGGCAGGTAACCATGCTCAAGGTATGGCGCTGTCCGGTTCTAAGCTTGGTATTCAAACCACGATTGTGATGCCGAAAACCACACCAGACATCAAGGTTGATGCGGTACGTGGCTTTGGCGGTAACGTGGTTCTGCACGGCAGCAACTTTGATGAAGCTAAAGCAGAGGCTGAACGTCTTTCAGCTGAACACGGCTATACCTTTGTTCCTCCATTCGATCACCCGTTGGTGATCGCTGGTCAAGGCACCATGGGTATGGAGATGCTGCAGCAAAATGGTCACATGGATTACATCTTTGTGCCTGTCGGTGGCGGTGGCTTAGCTGCTGGTGTTGCTGTGTTAGTAAAGCAGCTGATGCCAGAAATCAAGGTTATCGCGGTTGAACCAGAAGACTCATCTTGTTTGAAAGCAGCACTGGATGCTGGTGAGCCAGTGGTTCTTGATCAAGTGAGTATGTTTGCTGATGGCGTTGCGGTTAAGCGCATTGGTGAAGAGACATTCCGCCTATGTCAGCAGTACATCGATGGACACATTGCCGTATCTAGCGATGAGATCTGCTCAGCGGTGAAAGACATCTTTGAAGACACGCGAGCGATTGCTGAACCTTCGGGAGCGCTTGCTCTGGCTGGTCTGAAGAAGTTTGCAGAGCAGAATCAACTGCAAGGCAAGCAACTGGCGACGGTACTGTCTGGTGCTAACACCAACTTCCACGGTCTGCGTTATGTGTCTGAACGTTGTGAGTTAGGTGAGAAGCGAGAAGGTTTGCTTGCGGTGACTATCCCTGAGCGACAAGGGGCGTTCCTAGAGTTCTGCAATATTATTGGCGGCCGAGCGGTGACGGAGTTTAACTACCGCCACAACGACGAAAGCCTAGCGAATATCTTCGTTGGTGTACGTCTGCAAGGTGGTCAGGAAGAACTTGAGCACATCATCAATGACCTACGTGAGGGCGGATATCCAGTCGTCGACCTTTCTGATGATGAGATGGCAAAACTACACATTCGCTATATGATTGGCGGCAAACCATCAAAACCATTGAAAGAGCGCCTATACAGCTTCGAGTTTCCTGAATACCCAGGAGCCTTGATTAAGTTCCTTGATACCTTAGGTACCCACTGGAACATCAGCCTGTTCAACTATCGTAACCACGGTGCCGATTATGGTCGCGTATTGTGTGGCTTCGAACTTGGCGATGATGATTTAGCTCAGTTCTCAACACATTTACGAGAGCTTGGTTATCAGTGTAAAGATGAAACCGATAACCCTTCCTACAAGTTCTTCTTGTCTTAAGAATTAAACTATCAAACCCAAAAGAGCGAGTTTTTACTCGCTCTTTTTATTGATGCTGATTCAGCTTAAGCTTGAAAAGGATCTTCTTGTAAACAGATCATTAGATCGCCTTGCGATGATCCAACCAATCTTGGTGAAGTTGCTCACTCGATCCTAGGTACTTCACCATCCATTCGATCAGTTTATGGTTATCGTCTTTTCGCCAGACCAAACAACAATGACTCTGCGGGCTCGGTTCAGGCAGTATTTTTTCCACCAGCAAGCCTTGCTCGATAATTGGCGCGGCAATGTGCCTCGGCATATAACCCACCCCAACTCCATTCTTAAGACACTCTATGGCGCTATACCAGTTAGGTAACAATAGGCGTCTTTGATTTGAGTAATGGCCTGTGTGTCGCTTAGGGAGCACACTAGAGGTATCGTCCAAACATATTGCGGGATACTGGCTAACAAACTCTTCATTGAGGTTTTGCTCTCGCACACACGGGTGGCTTGGCGACATCACAAACGCCCAATCTAGGTGTCCCATATCTTTAACCTCAAAGTCGCCGCCGACCGGAATCGCCGAGGTCGCACCAATCACAATATCCGCTCTGCCCTGTGCAATCGCCTCCCAAGAGCCATTAAACACCTCCATGTTGATCTGAAGCTCTGCAAACTCAAAGGTTTGGTAGAACTCTTCAATCATCGGCTTCATTTTGTCGAGCTTAACCACGTTATCGAGCGTTAGGCGCAAGGTTTTCTTCCAGCCACGCGCTGCTCGGCGAGTCTGGGCACTGACCTCTTCCATCTGTCTCAGTAACGCACGTGCCTCTTCAATGAACAATTCACCTGCCGGTGTCAGCTCTACTTTTCTTGGTAAACGTCTGAAAAGTAGAACATCCAGTTCTTGCTCAACCTGCCTAACACCGTAGCTGATCGCCGATGGTACTTTGTGCAATTGTTCTGCCGCCGCAGTAAAACTGCCTAAGCGAGCTACCGTATCGAGCATTTCTAAAGAGGATTTAGAGAACATAAGCCTTCAAATTTTTTGATTGATAACCACATATTTTAGCGTTTTATTTTATCAGGTTCGAAAAATAGAATGTCAGCATAAATAAACAGGGGCTTTCACTTCTGTATATCAAATAATTTTTTTGATGATAAAAACATCACTACCTTTAGCTTAATGGCATCTTATGAATATTTCTAAATTTCAATTGGTCTACCTTGCAGTTCTTTCAATGCTTGGCTTTATTGCGACCGATATGTACCTTCCTGCATTTAAGGCAATGGAAGTTGATTTCGCAACCGGCCCAGAGCAAATTGCTCTGTCTCTAACGGTATTCCTTGGCGGTATGGCAATGGGTCAGCTTCTTTGGGGCCTAGCGAGTGACAAGTATGGTCACCGTAATACGTTGGCGGTTGGTCTTGTTATCTTTACTGCGGCTTCATTCGGCTTAGCATTCAGCACCGAGGTATGGCACCTACTGACACTACGCTTCATTCAAGCGATCGGTGTATGTGCTCCAGCGGTAATCTGGCAAGCAATGGTAATCAAGCGTTACTCACAAAGCAGTAGCCAGCAAATTTTTGCAACCATCATGCCTTTGGTTGCGCTATCTCCTGCACTAGCACCTCAGCTAGGTGTGTTACTGGCGGATAGCTTTGGCTGGCACAGCATCTTCATCACATTAACCTTGATGGGTGCACTGCTAGTGGCGACAACAATGGCTCAACCAAAAGAAGCGCCTGAAGTAAAACAGACATCGATTAAGACAGACATCAAGATGTTGCTTAAATCAAAGCCTTACATGGGCAATGTCTTAATGTTTGCTTCAGCATCTGCAGCGTTCTTCGCTTACCTAACGGGTATGCCAGAGATCATGGCTCAACTAGGTTATGAAGCAAAAGACATCGGTTTGAGCTTTATCCCACAAACAATCGCGTTCATGGCGGGTGGTTACTTCGGTAAGCAAGCAGTGAAGAAATATGGCGATGGCGTTGTACTAAGAAACCTTATCGGTTTGTTCAGTGTAGCGGCGATGCTTATCTTTATCGCATCACAGTGGGAACTGACGTCAATCTGGCCTCTACTTGCGCCTTTCTGTTTGATTGCTGTCGCAAACGGCGCACTTTACCCAATCGTAGTAAACCGTGCTCTATCAAGCGCTAAACAAAGCCCAGCAACAGCTGCTGGTCTACAAAACAGCCTGCAAATCAGTATCAGTGGCCTATCAAGTGCATTGGTCGCGGCAATGGCTAGCCAAGCACTAAGCGCGACGGGTATTGCCGTTGTGATCTGTTTGGGTGCGTTGTGGGTTGGCTATATTGTTTCGAACAAAGAGCTTTCTGAACACTTCGCGACACCTGACAACTCTCGAGTAGTCGCTGACGAGAAACAAGACTAGTTTCTAAGTTAACGAAAACAAAAAAGAGCGAGATTACTCGCTCTTTTTTTATATCTAGATAAATAAGAAAAAGCCAGTAGCGGTACTACTGACTTTCATTTAAATCATCTTATTTATTAAGAGACTACTTTTTCTTAGTCGGACGCTGCCAGTCAGCAATCTTACGTTCTTTCGCACGGCTGATAACTAGCTCATTTTCAGAAACATCGCGTGTTACGGTAGAGCCAGCACCAACCGTCGCACCATTACCAATCGTAACAGGCGCTATTAATTGACTATCTGAACCAACAAACACGTCATCACCAATAATGGTCTTAAACTTATTCGCCCCATCGTAGTTACAAGTAATTGCACCCGCACCCACGTTTACGCGCTGACCAATTTCAGCATCCCCAAGATAAGTCAGGTGGTTGGCTTTAGAGCCTTCGCCAAGGCGAGTGTTCTTCACTTCAACAAAGTTACCGACGTGCGAGTTATTACGCATATCGGCACCCGGACGTAGGCGAGTGAATGGACCAACGGTACAGTCTTCCCCCACCGTTGCCCCTTCAATAACGCTGTATGGACGAACGATGGTGTTGTCGTCAATCTCACAGTCTTTCAGTACACATCCCGTACCAATAACCACATTATCACCAATGCTGACACTGCCTTCAATGATAACGTTAGTATCGATCTCGACATCCATACCGCACTGCAGATCACCGCGTAGATCAAAGCGGCTAGGGTCGCGTAGCATCACGCCTTGCTTCAATAGCTTATCGGCTTGCGTAGCTTGGTAAGCGCGCTCTAGGCGAGCCAGTTGCGAACGATCGTTAACGCCTTCCACTTCAATTGGGCTTACTGGGTGTACCGCTTCAACTGCACGACCTTCGTCGTGAGCCGCAGCGATAACGTCAGTCAGGTAATATTCACCCTGTGCGTTGTCGTTGCTTAGACCTGACAACCAGCGCTTCAGATCGCCACCAGTCGCCACCATAACGCCGGTATTGATCTCTTTGATAAGCTTCTGCTCATCCGTTGCATCTTTCTGTTCAACGATAGCCACAACAGGGCCATTACGACGAATAATACGTCCGTAGCCCATCGGGTTGTCTAACACGACAGTAAGTAGCGCGATGCCACCGTTTGGTTGAGCGTCTAATAGGTTTTCAATGGTTTCAGGTGAGATTAGTGGAACATCACCGTAGAGCACCAATACTTTTTCATCATCAGCGAAATGTGCAGATGCTTGATCCACAGCGTGACCTGTGCCGAGCTGTTCAGCTTGCAGTGCCCAGTTTACAGATTCTTCAGCTAAGGTAGCCTTCATCTGATCACCACCGTGGCCGTAAACCAGGTTGATGTTTTGAGCGCCTAGACCATTACATGTATCGATAACATGTTTCACCATTGGCTTACCCGCAAGTGTGTGCAGAACCTTTGGTGTGTTTGAATACATGCGAGTGCCTTTGCCCGCCGCGAGAATTACCGCGCTAAACTTCATTGTAAACCTATCCAACGTTATTTTTATTAAGCCGATATTGTAACCGTTTTTGGGCAAAAAATTAAATCGCAATAACCATTTAACCGGTAGTGATACGTAAAAGAAGCATTTTTGAGAATCTAAAAATGCAAAAAGGCGACCCTTAGGTCGCCTTTATCTCAGAGTCTGTAATCTTAAAAAGATTAACGACGCTGTTTTGTCAGTTCGATAACTCGTAACTGAGCAATGGCTTTAGCCAGTTCACCGGCCGCTTGTGCGAAGTCTATGTCGCCATGCTGATTTTGGATATTCTCCACAGCCTTGCGCTTAGCTTCTTCCGCCTTTGCTGCGTCTAGCTCTTCACCACGGATAGCTGTATCAGCCAGTACAGTTGCTGTACCAGGCTGAACTTCTACCATACCACCAGAAACATAAATTATTTCTTCGTGGCCGTGCTGCTTAACAATACGCACCATGCCAGGCTTGATAGCGGTCAGCAGTGGACAGTGACCATGGAAAATACCAAGTTCACCCTCACTACCGGTCACCTGAAACGTCTCAACAAGGCCTGAGAAAATTTGTTTCTCTGCACTTACAACGTCTAGGTGAAAGGTTATTGCTGCCATATCGCCTCCTAGTTAGCCTTATAGCTTCTTAGCATTCTCGATAGCTTCGTCAATTGCACCACAGTACATGAACGCTTGCTCTGGAATGTCATCGTATTCACCAGATAGAAGACCTTGGAAGCCACGTAGAGTCTCTTTAAGAGGTACGTAAATGCCTGGGTCACCTGTAAATACTTCCGCTACGTGGTAAGGCTGAGTTAGGAACTTCTCAATCTTACGAGCACGAGATACAACTTGCTTATCTTCTTCAGATAGCTCGTCCATACCTAGGATAGCAATGATATCTTTCAGCTCTTTATAGCGCTGAAGAGTAGACTGAACGCCACGAGCGATGTCGTAGTGCTCTTGTCCAACTACCAATGGATCCAGTTGACGTGAAGTAGAATCTAGCGGGTCGATCGCAGGGTATAGACCCATAGATGCGATGTTACGGTTAAGTACAACCGTTGCATCCAAGTGAGCGAACGTTGTTGCTGGAGACGGGTCAGTCAAGTCATCCGCAGGTACGTATACCGCCTGTACAGACGTGATAGAACCAGCTTTAGTTGACGTGATACGCTCTTGTAGAACACCCATTTCTTCAGCCAGTGTAGGTTGGTAACCTACCGCAGAAGGCATACGACCTAGAAGTGCTGATACTTCAGTACCTGCTAGTGTGTAACGGTAGATGTTATCAACGAACAGTAGAACGTCACGACCTTCGTCACGGAAGCGCTCTGCCATTGTTAGGCCAGTCAGGGCAACACGTAGACGGTTACCTGGTGGCTCGTTCATCTGACCGTAAACCATCGCTACTTTTGATTCTTCAGGTTTTTCGATGTTTACAACACCTGCTTCCTGCATCTCAAAGTAGAAATCGTTACCTTCACGAGTACGCTCACCTACACCTGCAAATACAGATAGGCCTGAGTGTTGAAGTGCGATGTTGTTGATAAGTTCCATCATGTTAACGGTCTTACCTACACCAGCACCACCGAATAGACCGATTTTACCACCCTTAGCGAATGGACAAATCAAGTCGATTACTTTAACACCAGTTTCTAGAAGAGCTGTCTCGTTAGACTGCTCTTCGTAGCTTGGAGCTTCACGGTGAATGGCGTAATGCTCTTCAGCACCAATCTCGCCACACTCATCAATCGCGTCACCTAGGACATTCATGATACGACCCAATGTCTTAGTACCTACTGGTACTGAGATTGGAGCGCCAGTATTTTCAACTGTCAAACCACGACGTAAACCATCAGAGCTACCCATTACGATTGCGCGAACTACGCCACCGCCAAGTTGTTGCTGAACTTCAAGAACTAGACGTTCTTGTACTTCATTAACATTCAGAGCGTCGTATACACGAGGTACTTCACCCTGTGGGAACTCTACGTCGACTACCGCACCGATGATCTGTACGATCTTACCTGTAGCCATCGTTAATCCTCTAACTATTTAGTTTTACCTAAGCTTAAACCGCAGCTGCGCCTGAAACGATCTCAGAAAGTTCTTGTGTAATTGCCGCTTGACGCGCTTTGTTGTACACAAGTTCTAAGTCATCAATAATGTCACCAGCGTTATCTGTTGCTGATTTCATAGCAATCATTCGAGCCGCTTGCTCACAAGCAAGGTTCTCGACCACACCTTGATATACTTGAGATTCGACGTAGCGAACCAGTAGTGCATCTAGTAGTGGTTTTGGCTCAGGCTCATAAATGTAGTCCCAAGCATGATCGCGTTTCATGTCTTCGCTGTCTGATTTAGGCAAAGGAAGTAATTGATCGATCGTTGGTTCTTGTACCATAGTGTTTTCAAACTTGTTGAACACTACGAACAGGCGATCCAATTCGCCTTCATCATATTTCTTCAGCATAACGCTTACAGAGCCAATCAAGTCTTCAAGGCTTGGGCGATCGCCCAGACCAGAAACTTGAGCTGCTACTTTCGCGCCGCTGTTGTTGAAAAATGCTGTCGCTTTTGAACCTACAATTGCAAGTTCAACGTCAGCACCTTTCTCAGACCAATCTTTCATGTCGTTCATGGCTTTTTTGAACAAGTTAATGTTCAAACCACCACAAAGACCACGGTCTGTAGAAACGATGATGTAACCAACACGTTTGGCTTCACGTTCCTCAAGATAAGGATGCTTATACTCGAGGCTACCATTAGCCAAATGACCGATCACTTTACGCATTGTTTCTGCATATGGACGAGTAGCTTCCATTGCGTCTTGAGAACGACGCATTTTTGAAGCTGCTACCATTTCCATTGCTTTCGTAATCTTCTGTGTGCTTTTAACACTACCGATTTTATTACGTATCTCTTTTGCGCCGGCCATCGTTACTCTCCGTTAATGGTATGAGGTGGCCCTAAGACCACCTACCAATTACCAGGTCTGGGTTGCCTTGAAATCGTCAACAAGCTTCTTCAGCTCAGCTTCGATTTCTTTATTGAAAGCACCCGTTGTGTCGATCTGTGTTGCTAGATCGGCATATTGGCCACGAGCAAACGACAATAAAGCAGCTTCAAAGTCTAGAACTTTAGAAAGTTCAACGTCTTGAAGGTATCCACGCTCTGCAGCGAAGATTACTAGAGCTTGGTCAAATACAGACATAGGAGCGTATTGCTTCTGCTTCATCAGTTCTGTAACTTTTTGACCGTGGTCTAGCTGCTTCTTAGTCGCTTCATCAAGATCCGAAGAGAACTGAGCAAATGCTGCAAGTTCACGGTATTGAGCTAGAGCAGTACGGATACCGCCAGATAGCTTCTTGATGATTTTAGTCTGCGCCGAACCACCTACACGAGAAACTGAGATACCAGGGTCAACAGCTGGACGTACGCCCGCGTTGAATAGCTCAGTTTGTAGGAAGATCTGACCATCGGTAATCGAGATTACGTTCGTCGGTACGAATGCAGATACGTCACCAGCTTGCGTTTCGATGATAGGAAGAGCAGTTAAAGAACCCGTCTTGCCTTTCACTTCGCCTTTAGTGAATTCTTCTACGTAGTGTTCGCTTACACGAGCAGCACGCTCTAGTAGACGAGAGTGAAGGTAGAAAACATCACCAGGGAACGCTTCACGACCTGGTGGACGCTTAAGCAGTAGTGAGATCTGACGGTAAGCGACAGCTTGCTTAGATAGATCATCATAAACAATCAGTGCATCTTCACCGCGATCACGGAAGTATTCACCCATCGCACAACCAGCATACGGTGCAAGGTATTGCAGCGCTGCAGATTCAGAAGCCGATGCAACAACAACAACAGTGTTTGCTAGTGCGCCGTGCTCTTCTAGTTTGCGAACTACGTTAGCAATAGTCGACGCTTTTTGGCCGATAGCTACGTAGATAGAGAAAATACCAGAATCTTTTTGGTTAATAATCGCATCGATCGCCATTGCTGTTTTACCAGTCTGACGGTCACCGATTACTAGTTCACGTTGACCACGACCGATAGGGATCATTGAGTCAACAGACTTGTAACCAGTTTGAACAGGTTGATCTACCGATTTACGGTCGATTACACCTGGTGCGATAATTTCTACAGGCGAAGTCAATTTAGCTTCGATTGGACCTTTACCATCAATTGGCTCACCTAGCGTGTTTACAACACGACCAAGCATTTCAGGACCTACTGGTACTTCTAGAATACGACCAGTACCTGTAACTTTCATGCCTTCCTGTAGGTCAGCATACGGGCCCATTACAACAGCACCAACCGAATCACGGTTCAAGTTCAGTGCTAGAGCGTAACGGCCACCCGGTAGTTCGATCATTTCACCTTGCATCACGTCCGCTAGGCCGTGGATGCTAAGGATGCCATCGCTTACAGAAACGATAGTACCTTCATTGCGAGCTTCACTAACAACGTCGAAAGATTCAATACGTTGTTTAATTAGATCGCTAATTTCAGTGGAATTAAGTTGCATGCTCCAATCCCCATTAAGACTGCAATGCATCGCTCAGGCGGTCTAAACGACTGCGCGCTGAGTTATCGATGACTAGGTCTCCGGCTCGAATAATAACTCCACTAAGTAGAGTCTCATCTATACTGCAATTCAGCTGAACTTTGCGCGCAAGGCGCAGTTCCAATTTGCTGATAATGCTTGTGCGTTGTTCTTCAGAAAGTTCAACAGCTGAAGTAACTTCAACGTCGATCTCTTTCTCATACTCTTTTTTGAGTATAAAGAACTCTTTACAAACATCAGGAAAAGCCATTAAGCGGCCATTCTCTGCCATCACTTTAATTAAGTTCTGGCCGAATTCATCAAATTGTTCGCCACAAATTACAATGAATATTTCAGCTAATTTTTCAGCAGTCATAGAACCGCTTAATAAATTGTGAACATCATCATTTTGTGCCACTTCGGCAGCAAAAGTAAGCATTTGACCCCATTGGTCTAGCTCACCTTTATCTACCGCAAAGTCAAACGCTGCTTTAGCATAGGGGCGTGCGATTGTAGTCAAATCAGACATATACAGCCCCTTGCTTTAAAGTTTTGCAGTAATGTTGTTAAGAAGATCATCGTGTACATCTTTATCGATTGTACGCTCAAGGATTTTCTCAGCACCAGCTATAGCCAGAGTTGCGACTTGTTTGCGCAGGTCATCACGGGCACGTGTACGCTCTGCTTCAATTTCTGCTTCAGCTTGCGCTAAGATTTTCTGGCGTTCTGCCTGAGCTTCTTCGCGTGCTTCATCAATAATTTGAGCTTTACGTTTGTTTGCCTGATCAATAACCTCAGTTGCAGTGCGCTTTGCTTCTTTCATTTGCTCAGAAGCGTTGGCTTGTGCCAGGTTCAAGTCTTTAGCAGCGCGTTCAGCGGCTACAAGACCGTCAGCAATTTTTTTCTGACGTTCTTCAATTGCTTGCATGATTGGTGGCCATACATATTTCATGCAGAACCAAACAAACAGTGAAAAAGCAATTGCTTGACCTAGCAGAGTTGCGTTCATATTCACAACAGCTACCCCTCGTTAAGAATCAACTACAAAAATTTAATTAACTATTAAAGAGTTAATTAGCCTGCTAGTTGACCAACAAATGGGTTAGCAAACGTGAATAGTAGTGCGATTACGATACCGATCATTGGAACAGCATCCAGTAGACCAGCGATGATGAACATCTTAACTTGTAGCATTGGAGCCATTTCAGGTTGACGCGCAGCGCCTTCTAGGAATTTACCACCAAGAATAGCAAAACCAATTGCAGTACCTACGGCACAAAGACCAACAATAATAGCAACAGCGATTGCTGAAAAACTTAGTACAGTTTCCATTTACGTTCTCCGATTAACATTAATAGTTAGAATAAAGCTTAAAAATTTTTTAGTGATCACTATCTTCATGAGCCATTGATAAGTAAACGATTGTCAACATCATGAAAACAAACGCTTGAATCAATATAACTAAGATATGGAAGATAGCCCAAGGTAGTGCACCTACCCATTGTAAGTACCACGGTAGCATTGCCGCGATAAGAATAAACACCACCTCACCCGCAAACATATTACCAAATAAACGCATACCTAGAGATAGTGGCTTCGCTAATAACGAAATTACCTCAAGTACCAAGTTAAATGGGATCATGATTGGGTGATTAAATGGATGCAGTGCCAATTCTTTAGCAAATCCGCCTAGGCCTTTCACTTTGATGCTGTAGTAGATCATCAGAGCAAAAACACCCAAAGCCATTGCCATGGTTATATTTACATCAGCTGTAGGAACCACTTTCAAGTAAGGGATACCTAGCCAATGCTCTGCAGGATATGGTAAGAAATCGATAGGCACTAAGTCCATCAAGTTCATAATGATAATCCAGCAGAATATAGTCAGTGCTAGTGGGGCAATCAGAGGGTTGCGACCATGGAAAGTTTCTTTAACGTTGTCGCCAACGAATTCCACTACCATTTCAACAAAACACTGAAGCTTACCAGGTACACCTACTGTTGCTTTCTTAGCGACTGAGCGAAAAACCCAAAGGAATAACATCCCTGTCAACACCGAAAAAAACAGACTGTCTATATGTACGTTCCAGAAACTTGTCTCCTCTACAAGACCAAACTTAGCTAAAGAAAGGTTTTGTAAATGGTGTTCAATGTATCCGGATGCTGTTGGCGCAGCCATAACTCATCCTATTTTTTATTGTTAATGAAAAGCACTGGCGCAAAGATATTAATACCTAGAACCAGTAAATAGGTCAGTTTGAGGGGAATTAATTCCACCTGCATATACATGTAGACAATAGAGAATAGTAGAACTGTGATAAGGATCTTTAGTGCTTCACCTGCATAGAACGACGCCGCAACTAACTTAGTTGCGCGAGCTCCACAAAATAGGAAAGCACACACACAAAAAACCACATTCGCGATGACAAAAATACCGCCACCAACCAATGCAGCAAAACCCCAATCAGGATTAACAGCTAAACCTAACCCTATCGCCACTAATATAACCGCGCTAAGCTCGATCAATAACATTTGCTTTGCAAGCACTCGTCCTGGTCTTGCTAACGCCGCTACCATGTATTCGTTCCTCTTTAAGCCCACTTTACCACTCGCTTAAAAGCGTGCTGAGAAATTGGCGAAAATTATACGTTCAGCCAAATTGATTGCAATAAGAATGCAGCAATCATTTACATTTCTGTATATAAACCAACAACTTTTGTAAGAAATTACTTGTTTATTACATAATTGACCTAAATCAATTATCTCATTTAGTACTCTAGTTTAGCAATAAGTTGCTCTAATTTGTGAGGCTCATCAAGAGTAATTGTCACTTTTGACTTACCGCTAACAGAACGAGTAACTGAAACGTTTGCTTGCAATTTTTCCGTGAGTCTTCGTGAAAGTTCGATGGCCTCAGTGTCTTCGGGCTTCGATTCCGCTTCAACGTCTGGTTTTAAGCACTTTTTGACAAGTTGCTCAGTTTGACGCACGGTCATTTTTTTGGTTGCTGCAGTATTCGCTGCCTCAACCTGGGTAACACCTTCAAGCGCAAGCAGTGCTCTAGCATGCCCCATTTCTAGTTGTTTACTGGAAACTAAACCTTTTACTTCATTTTCGAGCTGATTTAGACGTAATAAGTTACTAACGGTAGCTCTGGATTTACCAATCACATCGGCGACCTGCTGATGTGTCAGTGAAAACTCGTTCTGCAAGCGCTCTAGCGCTTGTGATTCTTCGATAACATTCAGATCTTCACGTTGAATGTTCTCGATCAATGCCATCGCAATCGCGGCCTTGTCTTCTACTCTCTTGATCAAGCATGGAACTTGTTTAAGACCAGCTTGACGAGCCGCTCTCCAACGACGTTCACCAGCAATAATCTCAAATTGGTCGTGCGCTAAAGGGCGTACAACGATCGGTTGGATAATGCCTTGAGATTGTATAGATGCCGCTAACTCTTCTAGCGCTTCCGGCGCAATATCCTTACGCGGTTGATATACACCTGGCTTTAAGCAACCGACAGCAAGTTCGATGAGCTCACCATCAGCCGATAACGCTTGACTATGAGAAGCTACTTGTTGTTTTTCACGAGCCAGAGAGCTAGTTGCAAGCAATGCATCTAGCCCCTTTCCTAAACCGCGCTTAGACATTGAGCGAATTCCTTTGGTTAGACCTATACTGGGACTTCTTCACGACGCAACATTTCGCCTGCAAGAGCAAGATATGCCTTCGCTCCTGCGGAATATTTGTCGTAGTACATTGCTGGCTTGCCATGACTAGGCGCTTCTGCCAGACGCACATTTCTAGGGATAACAGTTCGGTAGACTTTGCTACCAAAATGTTTTTTGAGTTGATCAGATACTTCGTTCGATAAGCGGTTACGAGGATCGTACATAGTACGTAGAAGACCTTCGATCTTAAGATTCTCGTTTACTACCGCAGCGAGTTTACTGATGGTATCCATCAACGCAGTCAAACCTTCCAAAGCAAAGTATTCACATTGCATAGGAACCAATACGGAGTCGGCCGCAGCCATCGCGTTGATTGTAAGAAGGTTTAATGAGGGCGGACAATCAATAAAAATGAAATCATAGTTATTGCGAATGGGTTCGAGTGCATTTTTTAAACGAACTTCACGAGCAAACACTTCCATCAGCTTGATTTCTGCCGCAGTAACATCACCGTTCGCGGCGATGAGGTCATAATTGCCAGATGTACTCCGGCAAACCACCTCATCAAATGGGATGTCTTCAACCAACAAATCGTAAGCTGTTGCTTCAACTTGATACTTGTCGACACCGCTCGCCATAGTGGCATTACCTTGAGGATCGAGGTCAACAACCAATATCTTGCGTTTTGTTGCCGCCATTGATGCTGCTAAATTAATGCAAGTTGTTGTTTTTCCTACGCCACCCTTCTGGTTGGCAATTGCTACGATTCTACCCACTATGGCCTCGCTGATTATCCCTGACGCGATAAAGTAACTAGATGACGCTCTCCATCAAGCTCTGGCACTTGCAAAGCTTTAATGTCTGTCACTGAACACCATTCAGGTAACAGGTCGATTTCGTCTCTAGGATGTTGTCCCTTAAGAGCCAAAAATACACCGGATTGCTCTTTAGGTAAATGGTGACACCACTCTACCATGTCTGTCATTGACGCAAATGCACGACTGAGCACTGCATCAAACTTTTCTTCTGGTTGAAATTCTTCAACGCGACTTTGAACCGGTACCACGTTGTCGATACCCAGCTCATGAATCACCTGTTTGATAAAACGAATACGCTTACCTAGGCTGTCTAGCAAGTAAAACTCGCAGTCTGGATTCATGATTGAGAGCGGAATCCCAGGAAGACCAGGTCCCGTACCCACATCGATAAAGCGCTTACCTTGTAAGTGAGTGCTAACAATGATGCTATCTAAGATATGTTTCACCATCATTTCTTGTGGGTCACGAACTGATGTTAGGTTATAAGCTTTGTTCCACTTGTTCAGTAACTCAACGTAGCCAACCAACTGGCCACGTTGTTTTTCAGATACTTCAAGTTCAGTCTGGCCAATAAGGTGATCCAGTTTTTCGCGTAATGCGCTCATTATGCTTCCTCACCTTTTTTCAACAGGCCGTGTTTTTTCAAGTAAACCAACAGAATTGAGATTGCTGCAGGTGTGATACCTGAAATTCGCGAAGCAATACCAATTGAGTCAGGCTTAGCTGTCGTTAGTTTAAGAACCACTTCGTTAGAAAGTCCTTTTACCTTGCTGTAATCGATATCAGCAGGCAGTTTGGTGTTTTCATGACGCAGTGATTTTTCAATTTCGTCTTGTTGACGCTGAATGTAACCATCGTACTTCACTTGGATCTCAACTTGCTCAGACGCTTGTTGATCTTCCAGTGCAGGACCAAAACGATCCAATGCGGTTAACTGTGAATAAGTCATTTCAGGGCGACGAAGAAGATCTTCACCGCTCGCTTCACGAGACATTGGTGTTTTCAGAATTTGGTTCAGTTGATCAATATCTTCAGATTTTGGATTAATCCAAGTCTCTTTCAGACGTTGACGCTCCTTCTCCATGTTTTCCATCTTCTCGTTGAAACGAGCCCAACGAGCGTCATCAACAAGGCCAAGTTCACGCGACTTTTCAGTCAAGCGGATATCGGCGTTGTCTTCACGAAGCAGCAGACGGTATTCCGCGCGAGACGTAAACATGCGGTAAGGTTCTTTGGTACCCATGGTAGATAGGTCGTCGATAAGCACGCCCATGTAAGCTTGGTCACGACGTGGACTCCAGCCTTCTTTGCCTTGAGTAAACAAACTTGCATTCAGACCTGCCATCAAGCCTTGTGCAGCTGCTTCTTCGTAGCCAGTGGTACCGTTGATTTGACCCGCAAAGAATAGACCTTTAATAAACTTAGTTTCGTAAGTCAGCTTAAGGTCGCGAGGATCAAAGAAATCGTACTCAATCGCATAGCCAGGGCGAACGATATGAGCATTTTCAAAGCCCTTCATCGAACGAACAATTTGAACCTGTACATCAAACGGTAGACTGGTAGAGATACCATTCGGGTATAGCTCATGAGTCGTTAGACCCTCAGGTTCGATAAAAATTTGGTGACTGTTCTTATCAGCAAAACGCATCACTTTGTCTTCAATCGAAGGGCAGTAACGAGGGCCAATACCTTCAATCACACCCGCGTACATTGGGCTGCGATCTAGGTTAGCGCGAATAACGTCATGCGTATTTTCATTGGTATGCGTGATGTAACATGGAATTTGACGAGGCTGTTGAGTTCGGCTACCCATGAACGAGAAAACAGGCGTCGGGTTATCACCGTGCTGAACCTCAAGCTCAGAAAAATCAACGCTACGCGCATCGATACGAGGGGGTGTACCTGTTTTCAGGCGATCAACTCGGAATGGAAGATCACGAAGACGGTCAGCCAGTGCGATCGATGGTGGATCACCAGCACGGCCACCTGAAGAACTTTCCATACCAATATGGATCTTGCCGCCTAGGAATGTGCCCACAGTCAGAACCACAGCGCTTGCGCGGAACTTAAGGCCCATCTGCGTTACCACACCTACCACTTGATCCTGTTCAACGATCAAGTCATCAACCGACTGTTGGAACAAAGTCAGGTTTGGCGTGTTTTCAAGAACGTTACGAACAAAGGCTTTGTACAGTGCGCGGTCAGCTTGTGCACGAGTAGCACGAACCGCAGGGCCTTTTGATGCGTTCAATGTTCTGAACTGAATACCTGCATGATCAATAGCTTGCGCCATTAATCCACCCATTGCATCGACCTCTTTTACCAAGTGGCCCTTACCGATCCCGCCAATGGCTGGGTTACAAGACATTTGTCCTAGTGTATCGATATTATGAGTAAGTAATAACGTACTTTGACCAGTACGTGCAGATGCGAGTGCGGCTTCCGTTCCTGCATGGCCACCACCAACAACGATGACGTCAAATTTTTCGTGATAAAGCATGAACCGACCTCAGGTATTCAAACGTTTTCTAGATTGATAAAAAGGAGCGATATTCTACCTGTTTTCATAGCCTGAGAAAACGTTTTTGGGATTTTTCGAAAAAGCTGTTTTTAATTAATATAGATAAGATCTTTAAGGAGATCTTTTATTAGATCTATTATTAGGATCGAGGGTATCTGTGGATAAGTCGGAAATGATCAACAAGATCATGGATCTTTTTTGGATCAAATGATGTGATCTAACTTTGATCAGGATGAGGATTAGCTGGGATCAAAATGGCTACTTATTCACAGGAGGAAATTAGCCTAAAACTTGTTATTTGGATAACTATAGGTTAATCACCGTATATGTATGATCTTATCCACAGCAGAAATTGAAAATAGATCGCTAATTTTCGGTGTTTTTGAAAAAAAGTTATTCACAATCACGATGTTCAGAGACAAAAAAAGCGGCATAAGCCGCTTTTTGATAGAGGAGAGAGGTTAAAACTGGTCGCTATGATCGTTGAACCAAGCTTCTGCTGCGTCTTCTGGTACCGGAGTTTCCAATACATCGATGGTAAAACAGTCAGAAATAGGCTGAGCACCGAGCTCTTTCATCTGGCTGTGGACTGATTTTCCCGCCAAACAGAAGGTATCGTAACTCGAATCACCAAGCGCCACGACAGCAAAGCGAACCGGGCTTAAATCTGGAGATTGCTGGGTCAATGCGTCGATAAACGGCTTAATATTATCTGGAAATTCACCCGCACCATGAGTTGAAGTCACCAGCAACCAAAAGCCTTGTTGGGGAATATCATCGAATTCAGGCTGATTATGAAAGGTGATCTCGTGGCCTTGCTCTTCAAGAAGATCATTAAGGTGATCGCCAACGTACTCTGCACCACCTAAGGTGCTGCCTGTAATAATGTGGATCATTAAGCTGTCCTTACTAAAGAAAAAGGCCAGCATGAGCCGGCCTTTAAAGGTTATTTACCAATACAGAAAGAGGTGAAGATACGGCCGAGTAGGTCATCGGAACTGAATTCACCAGTAATCTCGTTAAGGTGTTGCTGCGTTATACGCAGTTCTTCTGCCAAGATTTCCCCTGCCATATAGCCTTCGAGCTGTTGCTGGCCAATATCTAGATGCTCAGATGCGCGTTCTAGGGCATCTAAGTGGCGACGACGTGCCATGAAGCCACCTTCATTGCCACCAGCAAAGCCCATGCAATCTTTTAAGTGATTACGTAGTGCATCAACGCCTTGTCCCGTCTTTGCTGATAGTCGAATCAGAGTTGGATCATTAACATGGCAAATCCCGAGATCTTCACCGGTTTGATCGGCTTTGTTACGAATCACGGTCATTCCGATGTTATTCGGCAGACGATCAACGAAATCTGGCCAGATATCTTTCGGGTCGGTTGCATCGGTAGTGGTGCCATCGACCATAAATAAAACGCGATCGGCTTGAGCAATTTCTTCCCAAGCGCGTTCAATACCGATTTTTTCGACTTCATCCGAGGCTTCACGCAGACCTGCGGTATCAATAATGTGCAGTGGCATACCATCAATATGGATATGTTCACGAAGTACATCACGGGTTGTACCTGCAATATCAGTCACAATCGCGGAGTCTTTACCCGATAATGCATTCAGTAAGCTCGACTTACCGGCATTAGGACGACCTGCAATCACCACCTTCATACCTTCACGCATGATGGCACCTTGATTGGCTTCTTGGCGAACCGCTTCGAGGTTGTCGATGATAGCTTGTAAGTCAGCACTTACTTTACCGTCAGCAAGGAAATCAATCTCTTCTTCTGGGAAGTCGATAGCGGCTTCAACATAGATGCGTAAGTGAATCAGAGAGTCCACCAGCGTATTAATGCGTTTCGAGAATTCACCTTGCAACGATTGCAGAGCTGATTTCGCCGCTTCTTCTGAACTGGCATCAATGAGGTCAGCAATCGCTTCTGCTTGGGTTAAATCCATCTTGTCGTTCAAGAAGGCACGCTCCGAGAACTCACCTGGGCGTGCTGCGCGTAGCCCTGGAATAGCGAGGATGCGCTTGATGAGCATATCCATTACCACAGGACCACCGTGGCCTTGTAGCTCTAATACGTCTTCACCGGTAAACGAGTGCGGGTTAGGAAAGTAAAGCGCGATGCCTTGGTCTAGCTCTAAACCATCGTGAGATTTAAAAGGGGTGTACTCAGCGTAACGTGGTTTCAGTACTTTGCCGGTAACTTCAAGCGCAACTTGGGCTGCTTGTGGGCCTGAAACGCGAATAATACCGACGCCGCCACGGCCGGGTGCAGTCGCTTGAGCAACAATCGTATCTGTAGTCATAGTTGTGCCTGCTAGCATGTGAAAGCCAAAAAGGGGCGCTCACGATTAATCAATTAGCTGAATTGTAATCAGCTAAAAACAAAAAGGCGACCTTTTGGTCGCCTTTCTTTGTCTCTTTCTATTATCGAACTTACTTAGAATGTAAGCCTTTCTTTTCCAGCGCGCGGTAGATAAGCGTTTGCTGAATCAGAGTTACGATGTTCGATACTAGCCAGTATAGAACCAGACCTGAAGGGAAGAACAGGAAGAAGAATGTGAACATAACCGGCATAAAGGTCATGATCTTCTGCTGCATTGGATCCGTTACAGTTGTCGGGCTCATCTTCTGGATTAGGAACATTGAAGCACCCATCAGAAGTGGCAAGATGTAGTATGGGTCTTGTGCTGAAAGGTCAGTAATCCAACCGAAGAACGGTGAGTGACGCAGTTCAACAGACTCCATTAGTGCCCAGTATAGCGAAATGAAGATAGGCATTTGCAGAAGGATAGGTAAACAGCCACCTAGTGGGTTTACTTTCTCTTTCTTGTAAAGCTCCATCATTTCTTGGCTCATGCGTTGACGGTCGTCGCCGATACGCTCACGCATTGCAGTCAGCTTAGGCTGAAGCATACGCATTTTCGCCATAGACGTGTACTGAGCTTTCGTTAGTGGGTACATAGCACCACGAACGATGAAAGTTAGACAGATGATTGCCAGACCCCAGTTCACAACGATGCCTTGAATGAACGAAAGCAGAGTATGAAGTGGTTTAGCAATGAACCATAACCAACCGTAGTCAACTACTAGGTCTAGGTTAGGTGCAACAGCAGCCATTTGGTCTTGAAGTTTAGGACCAACCCAAAGCGTTGCTTTGAAGTTTGCTTCGTCGCCAGTAGCGATGGTTTTGTTCGGCATGCGAACACCGATGTCGCCAAGGTTACCAATTACACGAGTGTAAAGGTTGCTGCCTGCTTCGTCGCGTGGGATCCATGCACTTGCAAAGTAGTGCTGAATCATCGCTGCCCAACCTTGACCGTTTGCTAGGTTAAGAGACAGGTTGCGATCTTGCATGTCGTCGAAGCTGTATTTTTTGTAACGCGTATCTTCCGTAGAGTAAGCACCACCACGGTAAGTTGGCATTGTTAGGCTACCGCCGTCATCCATTACGTTCTGACGCAGGTGAGCGTACATGCCGAATGTCGCGTTGTTACCAGAGTTGTTGACTACATCGTATTCAACATCCATTGCGTAGCTGCCACGCTTAAGGATGAATGTTTTCGTGTAATCAAGGCCGTTCGCTTGGTAAGTCATCGGGATGCGTAGTTCATCCTGACCATCAGCAAGCGTGAAGCTGTCTGCTGAAACTGTGTAGCTTGGGCGGTTTGTGCTGCTTAAATCGATACCTTGAGGACCCACTAGACCGCTTTGTGCGATAAATTGGTGACCTGGTTCGTTTTTAAGAAGAACAAACGTATCTTCAGAATCGAACTCAGCAGAGTAATCGTTTAGGTTTGCTTTAACGACATCACCACCAACCGTATCAATTGACAGAGTCAGTACATCAGTTGTTACTGTGATAGTTTTAGCAGAAGAAGCAACTTGACCAGGAGCCGGGTCTAGATCATCTGCATAAGATGGCGCTGGTAGGGTGCTGCCAGATTGTGCCTGCTCAACCGCTTGTGGTGCTGGATTCTGAGCTACGTTCCATTGTTGGAACAGTAGGAAAGAAACCAAAGCCAATGCGATTAACAGGATATTACGTTGAGAATCCATCGTTATTTATCTCTGTCTTGTTTTTGGACTGGTGGAACGGGGTCAAAGCCCCCTTCGTTCAAAGGATGGCATTTTAATAGACGTTTGCCTGATAACCAACACCCTTTTACAAAACCGTGAGCTTTCAACGCTTCTATCGCATATAAAGAGCAGGTTGGAGTAAATCGGCAGCGTGGGCCGATGAGTGGACTAATAAACCATCTATAAAAATAGATGGGTATTAGCGCTATCCACGCGAAGGGCGAGACAGGCGAAGCCATAATTTGTCGAGTAGCTTGAACATTTCTTCATTGCTTAAATCTTGCGCGCTCTTCTTAGCGATTACAACAAAATCTTTGTTAGGAAGTTTGTGTTGAGTGTTACGAAAGCTTTCACGAGTAAGACGCTTGAATCGGTTACGACCCACGGCGGTTTTAATCTGCTTTTTCGGAACGGCTAATCCAAGACGAGGATTTGAAAGAGAGTTATTTCGGGCAATGATGGTGAAATGAGGGGAGCCAGCTCGATGAGCTTGCTTGAAGACATTTTGATAATGTTCGGGAGTTAACAAGCGTAACTCCCGACCGAAGGCTAGCTTATTCAAAATAATCAAAGATTACTTAGAAAGACGCTTACGGCCTTTTGCACGACGTGCATTGATTGTTGCGCGACCGTTCTTAGTAGCCATGCGAGCACGGAAACCGTGAGTACGCTTACGCTTTAGAACTGTAGGTTGAAAAGTGCGTTTCATTGTAATTACCTTACTGATCAGTAGTTTTAGGTTTTTGTTAAACCCGGCGTGGGCATTTTTTCTCTTCTTTATATAAGAAAGGAAAACCGACGCCTCTCAACAAAGAGGCGGAATTGTAATCACTGTCACAAAAAGTGTCAATGATTGGGTTAACTAAAATTCCGGTCGGGGGATTATACGTAGAATAACTAAAATCACAAGGATCCTTAGTCGATCCCAACCTTATTTAAGAATTTTTTTAATTTAGGATCCTGTGGATTACCAAAAATATCCTGTGGAGATCCCTGCTCGATAATATGACCGTCAGCCATGAAGATCACTCGGTCTGCGACCTCTCTCGCGAACTGCATTTCATGGGTAACCACCAGCATGGTTTGATGCTGATTTGCCAGTTTTTTCATTAGGTTAAGCACTTCGCCAACCCACTCAGGATCGAGCGCTGAAGTCGGCTCATCAAACAGTAAAAGCTCGGGTTGTAGTGCCATTGCACGGCCAATACCCACCCGTTGTTGCTGGCCACCAGAGAGCGCGGCTGGGTAGCTATCACCTTTGTCACCTAAGCCAATATCATCAAGTATTTGTTGTGCTTTTTCATGGGCTTGCTGTTTTTTCCAACCACGAACGGTAATTAAACCTTCAGCAATATTCTGTCTCGCGGTTTGGTGAGCGAACAGTGCATAGTTTTGGAACACAAAACCGGTCTTACGACGCAGTGCAAGCACCTCTGCCTTAGTGTGTTTCTGAGTATCAACCTTGATATCATCAATCGAAATCGTGCCTTGCTCGGCTTGCTCTAGAAAATTCACACAACGCAGTAGGGTAGATTTACCCGTACCACTTGAACCTATGATGACAATTATCTCACCTTGTTTGATTTCTAGGTCGATCCCTTTCAAAACTTCGGTGTCACCAAACTGCTTGTGGATACTTTGTAATTTGATCATCGTACATACGCCTTATTCAGTTTCACTTCGGCCCAAATTTGAATACGAGTGAGGATAACCACCACGCCCCAGTAAATCAGTGCGACTGCTAAGAAAGCCTCGAAGAAGCGGAAACTTGAAGAAGCCTCCATCTGAGCTTTAGCCATGATTTCGGCGACACCTAGGGTGAAGGCAAGTGAAGTCGACTTGATCATATCGATGAAGTAGTTCATCAACGACGGCAGTGCCACGCGAGTTGCTTGCGGTAAGATCACTCGGCGCATCGCTTGGCTGGTTGTCATACCGACCGAAAGGCTGGCTTCCATCTGGCTGCGATCAATACCGATAATCGCGGCACGAATACTTTCTGCCATATACGCGGCAAAGTGCAGGGTTAAGCCAATCACAGCGGCGCTGAAGGCATCCAACCCAACCATCCACGGGAAGACTTGTGGTAAGCCGTAATAAAGGAGGAACAGCTGCACCAACAGTGGTGTGCCTCGGAAGAAGCTAATGTACAGCTGGCTCAGTTGGTCGAGCACTGGGATTTTGAATACACGAATATTCGCCAGTATCAGAGACAGGATCAGAGCAAAGAACAAGCCCCAGGTCGCCATCTCCATCGTGGTGCCTAAATACTTCAGTAGTATTGGCAACAGCTCTAGCATGTAATTAAAGTCAAATCCCATAATCTATCTCGTATTTTTATTGGCAGTGTTGTTCTATATGTAAGTACTGTTGTATCAGGTTTTTTAATCAGTGCACAAAAGCAAAAAGCCCACCGCTGTATAAAGCAGTGGGCCTTGAATGGAGAAAGTGAGTAATTACTTCTGAGTAATGTCCGCACCAAACCATTTCTGAGAGATACTTTCTAGCGTACCATCTGCGCGCATTGCTGCTAATGCTTCATTTACTTCTGCTTGCAGTTTTTTGCCGTTATCGTTGTCGACGAAAGGCCAAGCGTTTTCAATTGTTTCGAATGGCTGACCTGCTAGTTGTAATGGTAGACCAGTCTTCTTGATAAGCTCTAGTGCTGATAGGCGATCCATTACGAATGCATCGGCACGACCCAGTGCCACGTCATGTTCAATACCTGTATCGTAGGTTTTTACATTGATCTTGCCATCTTTGTCGTAGCTGCGAAGCAGTTGTTCAAAGTTTGAGCCTAGGTTTACCGCAACCGTCTTGCCATCAAGGTCTTCGATGCCTTTAATGCTGTCATTACCTTTACGAACGGTAATTTGTGCGCCGTCTACTACGTATGGGTCTGCGAATAGGTATTTCGCTTTACGTGCATCCGTCATTGTAATTTGGTTTGAAATGGTATCGATGCGACCCGTTTCAAGAAGACCAAACAGACCAGAGAAGTTTGCCGTTACGTATTCAACCTTGTAATCGTTACGCTTACCGATCTCATCCCATAAATCCACTTCAAAACCCTGTAGCTGGTCTTGTTTAACGAACGTAAACGGGAAATAGCGACCAGACATGCCGACTTTAACTTCAGTCGCAGCTTGAACAGTAGCAGCAGAGAGTGCGATAGCCGCAATTGCAGCCTTAATCCAGTTATTCATTTGGTAACTCCTTATATTTATGGGTTTGGATGTTACTGGGAAAATGCTCACTAGAATAAATAACCAGATGTTATTAACCATAACCAGATTGAATTCCCGATTTGGGGATAACTAGCAAGGATCCGGGCATAAGTGGATCATTGTGTGAGTAAATTAGGGGCAAGATGTGTGGATCCACCGATAAATTACAAATTTATTGTGAATAACTTGGATCTTATTCACTGGATCTGTGATCAATTGCTGGTGATCTGACTTATCAACAGGTAAAATTAGCGGTCATTTCATATTACTTTAAATAGAGTGAGGGCACCGTGTCATCTTCGCTTTGGTTGCAGTGTTTGCAACAGCTTCAAGAAGAGTTACCAGCTACAGAATTCAGTATGTGGGTTCGTCCGTTACAAGCGGAACTCAATGACAATACTCTAACTCTATTTGCACCGAACCGTTTCGTACTCGATTGGGTTCGTGATAAGTATCTAAATAGCATTAACCGTCTGCTGCAAGAATATTGCGGTAACGATATCCCACATCTTCATTTTGAAGTGGGAAGCAAGCGTGTGATTGCACCAAAGCCTGCGACACCGACACCAACTCAGACTCGCACTGCAGCTGATGTGGCCGCTGAGTCATCAGCACCTGCGCAATTACAAGCTCGCAAACCTGTCCATAATATCTGGCGTGATGAAGAGCCTGTCGCGGTTGACTTGAATCACCGCTCAAACGTGAACCCAAAACATAAGTTCAATAACTTTGTTGAAGGTAAGTCGAACCAACTCGGTTTGGCTGCGGCACGTCAGGTTTCTGATAACCCAGGTACAGCCTACAACCCGTTGTTCCTATACGGCGGCACTGGTTTAGGTAAAACGCACTTGTTGCATGCGGTGGGTAACGCCATTGTTGATAATAAGCCGAATGCGAAAGTGGTTTACATGCACTCAGAGCGTTTTGTTCAGGATATGGTAAAGGCTCTGCAAAACAACGCGATCGAAGAATTTAAGCGCTACTACCGTAGTGTTGATGCATTGCTTATCGATGACATCCAATTCTTTGCTAATAAAGAGCGTTCTCAAGAAGAGTTCTTCCATACCTTTAACGCGCTGCTTGAAGGCAATCAACAGATCATCCTAACGTCTGACCGTTATCCAAAAGAGATCAACGGGGTAGAAGATCGTCTTAAATCTCGTTTCGGCTGGGGTTTGACGGTAGCGATTGAGCCACCAGAGCTTGAGACACGTGTTGCGATCTTGATGAAGAAAGCCGAAGACCACCAAATTCACCTTGCGGATGAAGTGGCGTTCTTTATTGCCAAGCGTCTACGCTCTAACGTTCGTGAACTGGAAGGCGCATTGAACCGTGTTATTGCGAATGCAAACTTCACTGGCCGCCCGATCACGATCGACTTCGTGCGTGAAGCACTGCGTGACCTACTTGCACTGCAAGAAAAACTGGTCACTATTGATAACATTCAAAAGACAGTAGCCGAGTACTACAAAATCAAAGTCGCTGATCTATTGTCTAAGCGTCGTTCTCGTTCTGTTGCTCGTCCACGTCAATTGGCGATGGCACTGGCGAAAGAGCTAACAAACCACAGCTTGCCTGAGATTGGCGATGCATTCGGTGGTCGTGACCACACGACGGTACTGCATGCTTGTCGTAAGATTGCTCAGCTGCGTGAAGAGAGCCACGACATTAAAGAAGATTATTCGAACTTGATTCGTACCCTTTCTTCTTAATACACAGTATTCTTAACCTTAATAAGCAGAATCTTGGCCACGTACTATTACGCAGTGCCATTTAGACCGTAAGAGCAAGATATGAAATTTACCATTGAACGTAGTCACCTGATTAAGCCATTACAACAAGTATCTGGCGCACTCGGTGGCAGGCCAACGCTTCCAATTCTAGGAAACCTACTGATTAAAGTAGAAGATAACGTGTTGTCGATGACAGCGACGGATCTAGAAGTTGAACTGATCAGCCGTGTAACGCTTGAAGGTGATTTCGAAGCGGGTAGCATTACCGTACCTTCACGTAAATTCCTAGATATCTGCCGTGGATTGCCAGATAACTCAGTGATCACGGTGGTATTGGATGGTGACCGTATTCAGGTTCGCTCTGGTCGTAGCCGCTTCTCTTTAGCAACATTACCTGCGGCAGATTTTCCAAATATTGAAGACTGGAGCAGTGAAGTTGAAGTGTCAGTGACACAAGCTGAACTTCGCGGTCTTATCGAGAAAACACAATTCTCAATGGCGAACCAAGATGTTCGTTACTACCTCAACGGTATGTTGTTTGAGATTGAAGGCTCTATCCTGCGCAGCGTAGCGACCGATGGTCACCGTATGGCAGTATCTCAAGCACAACTGGGTGCGGATTTTGCTCAGAAGCAGATCATTGTTCCTCGTAAAGGTGTTCAAGAGTTAGTGAAGCTATTGGATGCACCTGAACAGCCAGTAACACTGCAAATTGGTAACTCTAACGTGCGAGCTGAAGTGAACAACTATGTCTTCACTTCTAAGCTGGTTGATGGTCGTTTCCCTGATTATCGCCGCGTAATGCCGCAAAATACCACCAAGACACTTGAAGCTGGCTGTGATGAATTACGTTCAGCATTTTCTCGTGCTGCGATTCTATCGAATGAAAAATTCCGTGGTGTTCGCGTTAACCTTGCGGATAGCGAGATGCGCATTACCGCGAACAACCCAGAGCAAGAAGAAGCAGAAGAAGTACTCGATGTTAACTTCGACGGTGACGCGCTAGAGATTGGCTTCAACGTAAGCTACGTATTGGATGTTCTGAACACACTGCGTTGTGAACAGGTTCGCATCTCAATGTCAGACGCCAATGCGAGTGCTCTTATCGAGAACGCACAAGATGACAGCGCGATGTACGTTGTTATGCCAATTCGCTTATAAGCAGCCCTATGTTGACCTACCGAGTCGTGATTGAAGATTAATATGAAGACGTTATGCCTTTATCGCGCTTAATCGTTAAGCAGTTTAGAAATATTGAAGCCTGTGACATTCAACCGTCATCAGGCTTTAACTTTCTTATAGGGGCTAACGGAAGCGGCAAAACCAGTGTCCTTGAAGCTGTGTATCTGCTCGGACATGGTCGCTCATTCAAGAGTTCACTTACCGGTCGTATCATACAAAACGAGTGTAGTGAGCTGTTTGTACATGGCCGTTTTATGACCTCGGATCAATTTGAGCTGCCAATTGGCATTAATAAGCAGCGCGATGGCACGACAGAGGTTAAAATAAGCGGTCAAACTGGGCAAAAGTTGGCTCAGTTAGCTCAAGTCTTACCTTTGCAGTTGATTCACCCTGAAGGGTTTGATTTACTAACCGATGGACCTAAGCATCGCCGAGCATTCATTGATTGGGGAGTCTTCCACAGTGAGTCGGGCTTTTATGATGCGTGGGGCAGGGTAAAGCGCCTCAATAAGCAGCGAAACGCCTTATTGAAAACGGCAACGCACTATCGAGAGCTGAGCTATTGGGACCAAGAATTGGCCCGTTTAGCAGAAAGCATCAGTCAGTGGCGTGCCACCTACGTTGATCAGCTCAAAGAAGTCGCCGAAGAAATCTGTGCGACCTTCCTTCCTGAGTTTGAGATAAAGATTAACTACTATCGTGGCTGGGACAAAGACACCCCGTACGCCGATATATTAGAAAAGAATTTTGAAAGGGATCAGCAGCTTGGTTACACCTTTAGTGGGCCAAACAAAGCGGATCTGAAGATAAAAGTGAACGGCACTCCAGTGGAAGATGTCTTGTCACGAGGTCAATTGAAGTTGATGGTGTGCGCGCTACGAGTAGCACAAGGGCAACACCTCACTCAAATGACAGGTAAGCAGTGCATCTATTTGATAGATGACTTCGCTTCCGAATTAGATAGCCAACGCCGAGCACGTCTTGCTGAGTGTTTAAAGGCGACCCAGGCTCAAGTTTTTGTAAGCTCTATTACCGCTGATCAGATTGCAGATATGCATGACGAAAATAGCAGGATGTTTCATGTGGAACATGGCAAAATAGAGCAAGGATAATTAGTCAGAGAGTAACTATGTCAGATAATTACGATTCATCGAGTATTAAAGTACTGAAGGGTCTGGATGCGGTACGTAAGCGTCCTGGAATGTACATTGGCGACACGGATGATGGTACCGGTCTGCACCACATGGTTTTTGAGGTGGTAGATAACTCTATTGATGAAGCGCTAGCTGGTCACTGTAATGACATCATTGTAACTATCCATGAAGATAGTTCTGTGTCTGTGAGCGATGACGGCCGTGGTATTCCAACAGAATTGCACCCAGAAGAAAACGTATCTGCAGCCGAAGTAATCATGACGGTTCTTCACGCTGGTGGTAAGTTCGATGATAACTCGTACAAGGTATCTGGTGGTCTGCACGGTGTTGGTGTTTCAGTAGTTAACGCACTTTCTAAGCAAGTTACTCTTACTATCCACCGCGGTGGCAAAATCCACACTCAAACCTACAGCCACGGTGAGCCTCAAGCGCCACTAGCGGTTATCGGTGACACGGATAAAACAGGTACAGAGATTCGTTTCTGGCCGAGTGAAGAAACCTTCACTAACATCGAGTTCCATTACGACATTTTAGCTAAGCGTCTACGTGAGCTATCATTCTTGAACTCAGGTGTATCAATTAAGCTAATTGACGAGCGCGAAGAAGACAAAATGGATCACTTCGAATACGAAGGCGGTATCCAAGCGTTTGTTGAACACCTTAATACTAACAAAACGCCAATCATCCAAAAAATCTTCCACTTTAACTCTGAGCGCGAAGACGGTATTACCGTTGAAGTTGCGATGCAGTGGAATGACGGCTACCAAGAAAACATCTACTGTTTCACCAACAACATCCCTCAACGCGATGGTGGTGCTCACTTAGCAGGTTTCCGTGCGGCGCTAACGCGTACTCTGAACAGCTTCATGGACAAGGAAGGCTTCTCTAAGAAAGCGAAGACTGCGACCTCTGGTGATGATGCTCGTGAAGGTCTGACGGCGATTGTTTCTGTTAAAGTGCCTGATCCTAAGTTCTCAAGCCAAACTAAAGATAAGCTGGTTTCTTCAGAAGTGAAGTCTGCCGTTGAATCTACAATGGGTGAGAAGTTGTCTGAGTTCCTTATTGAGAACCCAGGTGAAGCGAAAACAGTTTGTTCTAAAATTATTGATGCAGCACGTGCTCGTGATGCAGCGCGTAAAGCTCGTGAAATGACTCGTCGTAAAGGCGCATTAGATTTAGCGGGTCTTCCTGGTAAGCTTGCTGACTGTCAGGAAAAAGATCCTGCACTGTCTGAACTATATATTGTGGAAGGAGACTCTGCTGGCGGTTCAGCTAAGCAGGGGCGTAACCGTAAGAACCAAGCAATCCTACCGCTGAAAGGTAAAATCCTTAACGTAGAGAAAGCACGTTTCGATAAAATGCTGTCTTCTCAAGAAGTAGCAACGCTAATCACCGCTCTTGGTTGTGGTATTGGTCGTGACGAATACAACCCAGATAAACTGCGTTACCACAACATCATCATCATGACCGATGCCGATGTCGATGGTTCTCACATCCGTACCCTGCTACTGACGTTCTTCTACCGTCAAATGCCAGAGCTGATTGAACGTGGCTACATCTACATTGCTCAACCGCCACTTTACAAAGTGAAGAAAGGTAAGCAAGAGCAGTACATTAAAGATGAAGATGCGATGAACCAGTATCAAGTATCTTTGGCTTTAGACAACGCAGAACTGCACGTAAACCCTGAAGCGCCAGCATTTGCAGGTGAAGGTTTAGAGAAGCTTGTTCAGCAATACAATGCAGGCATCAAGCTTGTTGATCGTATGAGCCGCCGTTACCCACGCGCATTGGTTCACGAACTGATTTACGTTCCTCGTCTAACGGCCGAGCAGTGTCATGATGACGCGGCAGTTGAAGCTTGGGGTAAGCAGCTTGTTGAACAGCTAAACGCGAAAGAAGTAGGTGCAAGCCAATACAGCCTTGAAGTTGAAAAACACGAAGAGCTAGGCTTAAGCGTTCCTAAGATTGTGGTTCGTACTCATGGTGTGACTCATGAACACCTACTAAGCATCGATCTTATTAACTCTAAAGAGTTTGGTAAGCTAGCGGATCTTTCTGAAGCTCTTGATGGCTTGATTGAAGAAGGCGCTTACATTAAGCGTGGTGAGCGTACTCAAGAAGTTTCTAGCTTCGTTGATGCTCTGAACTGGTTAGTGAAAGAGTCTCGTCGTGGTCTAAGCCTACAGCGATACAAAGGTCTAGGTGAGATGAACCCTGATCAACTTTGGGAAACCACGATGGATCCTGAAACTCGCCGTATGATGCAAGTAACAATTGAAGACGCTGTTGGTGCTGATTTGTTGTTTACGACGCTAATGGGTGACCAAGTTGAACCTCGTCGTAACTTCATCGAAGAGAATGCACTGAAAGTAGCAAACCTAGACGTTTAGTCTCTTTGATACTTCGCTCTTTGGCTTAATTTCTGTGTCAGAGGTGCTCACATACATTCGTATGCTCCGCGCCCCTTCCTTGAACTAAAGCCAAATAGCTTCGTCTCAAAAAACTAAAATCATTTTAAAGCACTATCCTTTGGATGGTGCTTTTTTATGTTTGTAAGATATTGAAAAATATTGAGTTGCAAAAATAATTGAAAATAACCCCTTGAAACTATTTTGCTCAATCCATATATCTATTTGTGAAGAGGATGACTGTCTTGCTCTACAAGAGAAGAAACAGAACCTTCATTACCGCTAACGAAGTATCGCTCAATAGAGGATAACTTTGGCAGCACACAACTTAAAAATTGATTCATTGCCATGTCCCAGCGTTGTCGCCAATAGAGGTGAAACCCGAGGAATGCGAATTGAATCTCTTAGCTGTTTACTGGGTCACACACAGGTTAGATCCAAGTAAAATTCGCAGCTAAGACTATTGCTTACTAAAAGGATAGCATTATGAGAACTGTAGATTTCACTCCACTTTACCGCAACGCAATCGGCTTCGATCGTCTATTCAACATGATGGAAGCGAATACATCGAAGAACTCTTCTGGCGGTTACCCTCCATACAACATCGAGCAAAAAGACGAGAACAACTACCGTATTACTATGGCAGTCGCTGGTTTTGCTGATGACCAATTAGATCTGACTCAGAAAGAGAACATGCTAATTGTGAAAGGTGAGCGTAAAGCAGAAGCAGAGAAAACCTTCGTATACCAAGGTATCGCAGAGCGCGATTTCGAGCGTAAATTCCAACTGGCTGACTACGTAAAAGTGGTAGGTGCAAGCATGGAAAATGGTCTTCTTCACATCGACCTCGAACGCGAAATCCCAGAAGCGATGCAACCACGTAAGATTGCTATCAATGGTAATAGTTTACTAGAAGGCTAATTACTGTTAGCTCCTTAGAGCTAAAAAATATCGGGAAGTAAAAGTGAAAGAGCACCTAATGAGGTGCTCTTTTTGTATTTGACCTGCGGTAAGCTAAAAGCTCTTATTACTGCTCTGAGTAAGCCTTTTTCACTTCTTCAGCAATGATAGCAATGCCTTTCTGCATCGCCTCATCATCTTGCACGTAGTTCATACGTAGACATTGATGGGCATGATCCCACTCGTCTTCTTGGCCGATAAAGAAGTATTCACCCGGAACAATCAATACGCCGCGAGCTTTAAGGCGGTCGTACAGTTCCATTGTGGTGATCGGCAGCTCATCAAACCATAGCCATAAGAAGATAGCGCCTTCAGGCTTGTGAATACGGAAGCGAGGGTCGTCGATAGCGTCTTGTAACAGTTCAACTGCACGTAGTGACTTATCTTTATAGAAAGGTTTGATTACCTCGCTACTTAAGCGCAGTAAATCGCCTTTTTCAATCATGTGATTGGCAATTGCAGGGCCAACACTGTTTGGCGCTAAGCTAATGATGCCATTCATGTTGGTCAATGCTTGTGTTACTTCTTCACTCGCAATTACGATACCGCAACGCACACCCGGCAAACCAAGCTTAGAAAGGCTCATGCACAGAATCGTATTTTCATTCCAGAGCGGTTCGACATCTTCAAAGATGATGTTAGGAAACGGCAGGCCGTAAGCATTGTCGATCAGCAGTGGGATGTTGTTTTCACGCGCCAGTTTATCCAGTTTACGCACTTCTTCGTCGGTCAGTACGTTACCCGTTGGGTTGGTTGGACGAGATGCACAGATAGCCGCGACTGAGTCATCAACCTTTAGTTGTTCAAAATCAACGTGGTATTTAAACTGACGGTTTTCTAGCAGTTCGATCTCTGGGTGGTAAGAGATAAAAATATCGTCATCAATACCCGCGTCGCCGTAGCCGATGTATTCCGGTGCGATCGGCAGTAGGATTTTCTTATGTGAGCCGTCAGGCTGTTGGCCTGCTAGCAGGTTGAATAGGTAGAAGAAGCCACTTTGACTGCCATTAGTCAGGCTGATGTTCTTCTCGCTGATGTCCCAACCGTAGGTCTCTTTCAGCATTGCCGCTAACGATTTGATGAAGCTGTCTTTACCCTGCGGACCATCGTAGTTGGCGAGGGCGGCGATGAGTTCTCCACTGGCGAGCATGTCGGCACTGGCTTGGTTAAAGTAATCGAGCATGGCAGGGATAGCGGCTGGGTTGCCACCACCGAGCATGATAGCGCCAGGAGTGCGCAGGCCATCATTCAAATCATCCATTAAACGAGTGATTCCAGAGTATCGATTAAACTTTTCGCCAAACTTAGAGAACTGCATTACTAATTTTACCTAATTCATTGTGATTGCTTGTTACGTGTCATTAAGGCAGACCTTATGTCTGCCATCAGTGTATTCCTTGAACATACCGCAATGTTTTTGCGACGCATAGCGCCAAATGCTCTAACACGTAAAAAATTTCTATAAAGTTTGGTTAATGAGTGACAGCTTGCTTATTGAACGTACCTTTAGCGATAAAAAAAGGAGAAGCCTAAGCTTCCCCTTTAGTTTCTGGTGTTTATGTTAATGAAGGTTTAGTTCGAACCGGTATAAACGACTAATACCTTGTCATCTTGGTATTGGCGTTCGAACGCATAGTAGCCCTTGCTGTTACGGATGATGTGCTTACCCTGAGCAACGGCTGGGTGGCGTTGGCGGAATTGGCCAAGCGCTTGCCAGTGTTCTAGCAGCTCTGCACGTTCGCCAGTGATTTGATCCCAAGGCATGTCTGAGCGTGTGCCTTGCATTGGATCAGACCCCGTTGGGCCAAAGTCTCGGGCGATTTCATCGCCGTAATAGATCTGTACCGCACCGGGAGCCAGCATCAACGCGTTTGCAGCTTTGGTTTGTTTTGCAAAGTCACTGCCATGTTGTGTCCAGAATAGCGAGGTGTCGTGAGACGAAAGGTAACTCAGTACGTTGAACTCGCTGTCGTTGTTGATCTTCTCTGCGTATCGAAGGTAATCAGCATCAAGATCGGATAGGCACTTGAGCGCCTTTGGTGCGATATCACTCTGGAATTCAAAGTTGATGATCGAATCAAATCCGTTAGCGAAGTAATCTGATTTGACCACGCTGTGTGCCCATACTTCGCCAGTCATCCAGAAGGGTAAGTCATCCAAGGCCTTGTCTGGGTTGTTCTGTTTCCACTCGGCAAGTGCCTGGTTGGTGCTCTCTTTCAGTTCTGCCCATGCTTCGAGTTCAACGTGTTTAGCGGTATCGACCCTGAAACCATCGACACCATATTCGCGCACCCAATCCGATAACCAAGTGATTAAATGGTTACGAGGTGTTTTGAGTTCATCGGTCGCGCTGGTGGACTTATTGCGATAGAAATTAGGCAGCCCGATTGTCTCTGTCGACTCTGTTTTGAAATCGGGCAGATGCGCCAAAGACATGGTGAGGTTATTGTAGCCCGGAGAGTCATAGGCGCCGATATCGCTGCGTAGCCAAGCTTTGCCCCACCACTTTTCCCACGCTTCTTTGTCGCTGTAAGAGATGTAGTTGTTGAAGTAGTGCCAGTTCTGACCTTTGGCAGGTTGCCAATCTGTCCAGTTTTCGCCAAGTGTTTGTTTGGCTTCTTCGTCAGTTAGGTTGAGCTTACCAAAATCAAACTCTTGCATGTCGGCAAGCGTCGCATAGCCGGTGTGGTTCATTACCACATCCCAAACAACACGAATGCCTTTGCTATGCGCGGTATCGATGAAGGTTTTTAGCTCGTCTTCGGTGCCCATGTTGTCATCGAGCTTGGTCCAATCTTGATGGTAGTAGCCGTGGTAGCCGTAGTGTTTGAAGTCACCTCGATCACCGCCGCCAACCCAGCCGTGGATTTGCTCTAACGGAGACGTTATCCAGATAGCATTAGCACCGAGTGATTCTATGTAATCGAGTTTTTCGGTTAAGCCTGCCAAGTCACCACCGTGGAAGGTGCCGATTTCGTCTTGTCCATCTTGGCTGCGACCGTAACTGTTGTCGTTATCAGGATTACCATTGTGGAAACGGTCAGTCATTACGAAGTAAACCGTGGCGTTATCCCAACTAAAGTCAGCTTTGGTTTCTGGTTCTACTTTCTCAAGCAGCAGAACACCTTGGCTATTTTCTGCTGGCTGCATGGTGACGCTGCCATTCGTTACTGTGACTTGTTTGCCTGAAAGAGCGTCTCTAACCACGGTGCCATCATCAAAGGTTTGAGCAACGTCGATGATGGTTGGTTCGTCACTAGGAACCGGACAAGCAAAGCTTTGTACTTGTTGTTGCTTCGGCTTTATCTGAACGGTCAGTTCATTGGTTTGTGGGTTGAGCATAAACTGATAGGTGTTAGCGCGAAAGATCTTGATATCTAATTCAGACTTCTCGGCGCAGTCGTCTAGGCGAAGGGGTTTATTGAATTTGATGCGGTTTTCTTCAGCCAGCGCATAGTTGGTGCCACAGGTATTTTGAGTATCGCTGATAGAGAAGGTATAGCTACCTTTCGCGAGTTCCTGTTCTGCAATCACGGTGCCTTTACCGGATGATTCGAATACGACAGTGTCGTTATCAATTGTCAGTAATAGGTTGTTGTCACTGGTTTGGCTGCATGCGCTGAGTGCGAGTATTGAAAGCGCGAGTACTGTTTTTTTCATTGTTCCCTTCCCCTGAATAAACAGGTCAGTTATAGCAAACAATGCCCTCTACAGTCTGAGTGCTGTTTCATTCAGTTAATCAATAAGACCTCTACAAACAAATGCTTGGTTCACAAAAACAAAAAGGGAAGCTTTCGCTTCCCTTTGGGTGTTTACCGTTAATTACTCAGAGTATGACTTAGAGTAATTGTCTCACTTGTGCTTATTTTTGCAGTAGAGAGATGTCAGCAATCTGTAGGAACAGGTTACGTAGGTTGTTCAGTAGCGTTAGACGGTTCTTCTTAAGCGCTTCGTCATCAGCCATAACCATTACGTTATCGAAGAATGCATCAACTGGTTCACGTAGATCAGCAAGCTTGCTTAGGGCTTCTTGGTAGTTACCTGTTGCGAATGCTGGTTCTAGTGCTTCCGTCATTACTTCAACGTTTTCAGCCAGTGCTTTCTCTGCGTCTTCTTGAAGAAGCGTTAGGTCGATTTCAGCTGGTAGCTCGCCATCGAATTTCGCAAGGATATTACCTACACGCTTGTTCGCTGCTGCTAGTGCTTCTGCTGCTTCCAGTTCACGGAAGTGAGAAACCGCTTTAACACGTTGGTCAAAGTCAGCAGGCTTAGTTGGACGACGTGCTAGTACCGCTTGGATGATATCAACGCTGAAACCAGCATCTTGGTACCATGCGCGGAAACGACCTAGCATGAAGTCGATAACGTCAGCTTCTACGTTTTTGTTAGTCAGCTTGTCGCCTAGTAGCTCTTTCGCTTTGCCGATCAGATCGGTTAGGTCTAGGTTGTAGCCGTTTTCAACGATGATACGTAGCACACCTAGAGACGCACGACGAAGTGCAAATGGGTCAGAACCTTTTGGTGCTTGGCCAATACCGAAGATACCTACGATAGTGTCTAGCTTGTCTGCCATTGCTACTGCTGAAGAGATACCAGTGCTTGGTAGATCGTCACCCGCGAAACGAGGCATGTATTGCTCGTAAAGTGCCAGTGCAACTTGCTCGTCTTCACCGTCGTGAGTCGCGTAGTGCATGCCCATCACACCTTGAGTATCCGTAAATTCGAATACCATAGAGGTCATTAGGTCACACTTAGCCAGTAGGCCAGCACGCTTAGACTTTTCAACGTCAGCATCGATTTGCTCAGCAATGTAGCCTGCAAGCTCTGTGATGCGGTCTGTTTTGTCTTTGATAGTACCCAATTGCTTCTGGAAGATAGCCTGGTCTAGTTCAGCAAGACGGTCGATAAGCGGGCGCTTACGGTCTGTGTTGAAGAAGAATTCAGCATCAGCAAGACGTGGGCGTACCACTTTCTCGTTACCTTCGATAACGTGACGAGGCTCTTTAGACTCGATGTTCGATACGAAGATGAAGTTCGGTAGTAGCTTCTTGTTGTCATCGTAAACAGGGAAGTACTTTTGGTCACCCTTCATGGTGTAAACCAAAGCTTCAGAAGGGACTTTTAGGAATTCTTCTTCAAACTTCGCTGTCAGTACTACTGGCCATTCAACCAGAGACGTTACTTCTTCAACAAGGTCATCTTCTAGGTCAGCTGTACCGCCAACCGCAGCTGCCGCTTTTTGCGAATCAGCAAGGATGATCGCTTTACGCGCTTCGTAATCTGCCATTACTTTACCGCGCTCTTCTAGGATCGCAGGGTATTGGTCAGCAGAGTCGATTGTGAACTCTTGTTCGCCCATGAAACGGTGGCCACGGATAGTACGAGCAGATGCTACGCCTAGGATTTCGCCTTCAACAAGCTCATCACCTAGTAGTACTGTCAGTGTTTTTACTGGACGGATAAATTGAATGTCTGAGTTACCCCAGCGCATTGCTTTAGGAATTGGTAGGCCAGCCAGTGCTTTCGCAGCAATGTCCATCACCAATTCTTGAACTGGTTTGCCAGCTACTTCTTGTTTGAAAAGAAGCCACTCGCCTTTGTCTGTTTTCAGACGGTCAGCTTGCTCAACAGTAATACCGTTACCACGAGCCCAACCTTGTGCCGCTTTGGTCGCGTTGCCTTCAGCATCGAATGCCACAGAAACAGCAGGGCCACGTTTCTCAACCACTTTGTCTGCTTGGCCTTCAGCCAGTGCAGTTACTTTAAGTGCTAGACGACGAGGTGCTGCGTACCACTTGATGCCTTCGTGAGAAAGCTCAGCCGTTTTAAGACCTGCTTCAAAGTTAGAAGCAAACGCTTCTGCTAGAGAACGAAGTGCTGTTGGTGGAAGCTCTTCCGTACCCAGTTCAATTAGAAAATTCTTCGCCATGATTATTTACCTTCCTTCTTACACATTGGGAAGCCAAGCGCTTCACGTGACGCGTAGTACGCTTCAGCAACTGATTTAGTCAGGTTGCGGATACGAAGGATGTAACGTTGACGCTCTGTTACAGAGATAGCTTTGCGCGCATCAAGGATGTTGAATGCGTGACCTGCTTTTAGAATGCGCTCGTAAGCTGGAAGCGGCAGTGGCTTCTCAAGCTCAAGTAGCTCTTTACACTCTTTCTCGCACTGGTCGAAGAAAGTGAATAGGAAATCTACGTCTGCGTGCTCGAAGTTGTACGTCGATTGCTCAACTTCGTTTTGGTGGAAGATGTCACCGTAAGTCACGTTAGAACCGTCTGGTGCTACGTTCCATACTAGGTCGTAAACAGAATCTACTTCCTGGATGTACATTGCTAGACGCTCGATACCGTAAGTGATCTCGCCAGTTACTGGCTTACACTCAAGGCCGCCAACCTGTTGGAAGTAAGTAAACTGAGTTACTTCCATGCCGTTTAGCCATACTTCCCAACCAAGGCCCCATGCGCCTAGTGTTGGGTTTTCCCAGTTATCTTCAACGAAGCGAATGTCGTGAACAAGTGGGTCAACACCAAGAACCTCTAGGGAGCCTAGGTACAACTCTTGGATATTGTCTGGCGATGGTTTTAGCGCTACTTGGAATTGGTAGTAGTGCTGCAGACGGTTCGGGTTTTCACCGTAACGGCCATCGGTCGGACGACGAGAAGGTTGAACGTAAGCTGTAGACATTGGCTCTGGGCCAAGTGCTCGTAGACATGTCATTGGGTGAGAGGTGCCTGCACCTACTTCCATATCTAGAGGTTGAACAATGGTACAACCGTTTTGAGCCCAGTAATCCTGCAGCGCGAGGATCATTCCCTGGAAGGTTTTGATATCGTATTTTTGCATAGTCAGGTTCGCGCGATTCTTTTAAATGAATGAGAAAAATAACCTCTGAGTATACCGAGATATTCGTAAAGCGAGTAGGGGTAATCTTGTTTAATTAGTGGTCTAAAATGTCGTTTAGTGGATTTTTTTGCCTTTAATGTTTGTTTTTCGGCACAAGTGGATATTTTGATAAGTTTGACACTTGTGTTTGAAAGCGTGGGTGATTAAAATCTCGCGGTCTTTGGGGAGTAGCTTACTTATTCATATCCTATTGAATGAGTTCGTTCGTCAACATAATTGATGCAAAATCATCATGGCGTTCGAGGCAACCACCACCTTGGTGGCGCTTAGCAAGACCTTAGACAAGCATCGTGAACCGGGATGGGGCGCGAGGTTTGTCTTTGGTTAAATATAATAATCTCCATCCCAAATGAGCATGTCGTGAGCGTTTTAGCAATTTCAATTACAACTGTCGCCTTAGCCGAGATCGGTGATAAGACCCAGTTGCTATCCCTTTTATTAGCCAGTCGATATCGAAAACCGATACCTATCATTGCGGCTATCTTCTTTGCCACCATTGCCAATCATGCCCTTGCTGCATGGCTCGGGGTTGTGGTCGCCGACTATCTTTCACCTGAAGTATTAAAGTGGGTGCTGGTGGTTAGTTTCATCGCTATGGCGGGCTGGATTCTGATTCCGGATAAGTTGGATGACGATGAGCAGATATCAAACCGAGGCCCGTTTGTCGCCAGTTTCATCGCCTTCTTCATTGCTGAGATCGGTGATAAAACCCAAATTGCGACCTCTATTCTAGGGGCTCAATATTCTGATGCATTAACGTGGGTGATTCTGGGTACTACGATCGGTATGCTGCTGGCGAATGTGCCTGTGGTGATCATCGGTAAGCTCTCTGCGGATAAGATGCCGCTTGATCTGATTCGTAAGATCACAGCCTTGCTATTCGTGGGTTTAGCTATCGCTGCTGCTTTCTATTAACAGGTGGTATTGAGTCTTATTATACTCAATCAGTAGAGTAATGTGTTGTAGGTCATACTCTTACAGTATTGTGGGGTTTATCGAGCGAATGGACATATAACTGTCATACTTGTCATGATATTTTAATCTTGTGAGTTAAGAACACGAGGGCATGATTATGTTGACGCGTTATATGGGTATTACTCCACAAAGCCAAAGTTATCTTTTTACCTTTGGTCTTGCACTTACACTATTAGGCATGGTGTTGACGGACATGTGGCTGCCAATGGTCGCGGGTGCCATCATCATGACTGCACTTGCGGTAGAGGCTTGGATTCGGGTCGCGCATATTATTCCGATGCGCAAAGATATCCGAGAAATTCAGCATCAGCTGGAGCATCTGCAAAACAAATCTAGAAGCGAATAAACAAAAAGCCGCTCGTACTCTGAGTTCTGTTTAAGAACATAAGGTACGAGCGGCTTTTTTGATACTTGATAGTCGGTGGGGCGTTACGCCTCCAATCCCTTTCTGATCAAATACTGGTAAGGCAACGTTTCTGTTGCTTGGCCTACCAACTGGTGATCCATGAATCGACAAAAGCTCGGAATATCTCGAGTTGTCGAAGGATCGTCAGCTTTTACCAGTAACACATCGCCATCCTGCATGTTTCTAATTGTCTTCCTGACCATCATTACTGGTTCCGGGCAACGCAGGCCTTCAGCTTCTAAAGTATGGGTTGCCAGTTCAGGTTTGAATGTCATGGTTTGTATCTCTATATCTATCTAACGAGTGAATAATACGTCTGCAGAAAAAATATGCAATAAGTGCTTGGCAAACAGAATCATTTCCTATAACTTAGTTAACAAGTTGATAACAACTTAAAGCAAAGGCAACTAGCTAAGGAGTGGCGATGTTGACAGGATTAGATAGATTAACAATTTATTCGGTTCTCTGTTTTATTTCTTTTTGTGCGTTAGTACTACGCTCATCGACAGAGACCTCACTGATGCCTATTTTTGGCATAGTAGCAACGATTATTGGTATTTGGGTAGAGATGCGCCGTTGGCAAGGCATAGCCGAAGAGCAAGAGCACTAACCCGAATACAGCAAGCGAATTCCGATACGACAACATTCCGACACTATCCCCCAATTTTCTTGGGCTTCCCCGCGTAATTGCGGGATTTTTTTTATCTAAAGCATGCTATAAACAACTTAGTGACTAATGGCAATCGTATACAGCTAGGTAAGTGGCGTGGAATTAGAAGACATCTATCGTAGAGACCTTAATTTATTGGTCGCTTTAAAGGTATTGATTGAAGAGGGCAGCGTAAGCCAGGCCGCGCTTCGTCTTAACTTAAGCCAATCCGCAACCAGTCGAGTATTAGGGCGTTTAAGAGAATTACTAAACGATCCGTTGTTTACACGTCAAGGTCAGCACCTTATTCCTACCAAGAAAGCACTCGAGATCAGTCAGCGTATTGATCAGCCTTTGGAGTCTTTTCGCCAATTGCTGAGTCCGAGTGACTTTGACCCTTACTATTGCAGCGAACGTTTTCTGATCGCTACCACCGATTATGCGATGCAAACCATCTTGCCTTATGCGTTGCCTAAGATTTATGAACAAGCACCCAATATCTCTTTGGAGTTTGCTCCGTTGCAGCATGAGCATTTGTTTAAACAGCTCAGCACCGAACGCGTTGATATGGCGATCTGTCGTCCGAGTGGCAGTATTGCACCACTTCATCAAGAAGTCTTGGGGCCGGTTGGTGTGTCGTGTCTGTTATCTAAAAACCATCCATTAGCCGATCAACCTTTAAGCCTTGCAGACTATGTTTCACTCCCACATGCGATGATTGCGATCAGTGATGGTGTTAAGGCTTTATTGGACAACGCTTTAGCTAATCAACAACCCAGAAAAATGGTACTGCGTGCTTATCACCTTGAAGCGGCATTGGCGATTGTCGATAGAATGCCGTTGGTGATTACTGTGCCTGCTGATTTGGCTTATTTGGTAGCAGAGCGTTATGACTTGGTTGTTAAGCCATTACCATTTGAATTTATGCCGTTTGATTACTCACTGATCTGGCACTCGCGTTGCGATTCTTCTGCTTCACAACAATGGTTAAGAAGAGTGGTAAAAGAAGAGTGTGGTGAGTTGATTCAAAAACGGATTGCGGATGTCGGTTTGGGTTAACCGGATCTGAGTCTGAGTTCACTTGACCCGAATGACAAAAACGCAAAAGGGCTGATAAAAATCAGCCCTTTGTTGTTTTGGGTTATCCAAGCCTAAAGCTGTTGCTTAAGGTTTGATAACTTTATGTTTGAGAGCCTATAGTTTAATGACTACGCGACCAGTGATTTGACCGTTAGTGATGTCTTCTGCTGCTTGAATTGCACCGTCTAAAGACACTTCTTTGGTTGCTTGAGCGTAGAAAGATTCTGGTAGTAGCTCAGCCAGTTGTTCCCACGCTTTAATACGTTTTTCACGAGGGCACATTACAGAATCAACACCTTGTAGGCGAACGTTACGCAGAATGAATGGCATTACCGTGGTTGGTAAGTCAAAACCGCCTGCTAGACCACACATCGCAACCGCACCGTTGTAATCAATTTGCGCCAATACTTTCGCAAGCACTTTGCTGCCTACCGTATCGATAGCGCCAGCCCACAGTTGTTTTTCTAGTGGCTTAGCTGGTTCTTCTAGTTCAGCACGCTCTACAATACGTGTCGCGCCTAGTGATTTAAGTAGTTCACCGTTTACAGAAGCACGGCCAGTCACTGCTGCCACTTTGTAGCCCAGTTGGTTTAGTAGAGTGATAGATACGCTACCTACACCGCCACTTGCGCCGGTAACTAGGATTTCACCGTCTTCAGGCTTGATGCCAGCATCGACAATAGCTTGAACACAAAGCATTGCTGTGAAGCCTGCTGTACCAATCGCCATTACTTTCTTAGCGTCTAGACCTTTAGGCATCGGCACTAACCAGTCACCGTTTAGGCTTGCTTTCTCAGCCATGCCGCCCCAGTGACCTTCACCAACACCCCAACCAGTTAGAACCACTTCGTCGCCTGCTTTGTAGCGAGGGTCATCAGATTGTGAAACCACACCAGAAAGGTCGATACCAGGAACCATAGGGAAGTTGCGAACAATGCGCCCTTTACCTGTAATCGCCAAACCATCTTTGTAGTTCAAAGAAGAGTAGCTAACATCAATCTTCACGTTACCTTCTGGTAATTGAGATTCTTCAATTTGAGAAACTGACGCGATAGTTTTTTTGTCTTCTTGGTTTAGTACAAGTGCTTTAAACATGATCTGCTCCGTGGAGGAATATTAGGAAACTGAAGTAACTTTAGTTGAATCATCCGAGAAAAAATAATGAAACATCAACATTGAATATATGCGTTTTGTGCATAGATGTCAGGGTTGGTTTTTCTCTCGTTGAGTTAGCTGAACACAATCGATGCATTGTTGGATGCCAAGCAATAAAAAGTGCAGCTATATAAATATAGCTGCACAAAAGATTACCCTTCAAATATTACAGTCAGTAAACGCTATGGGCGTTCAAATACCGTTGCAATACCTTGGCCTAAACCAATACACATAGTCGCCAAGCCGTATTTCACGTCTTGTGCTTCCATCAGGTTGATTAGCGTCGTCGAGATACGAGAACCAGAACAGCCTAGTGGGTGACCCAGAGCAATCGCACCGCCGTTAAGGTTTACTTTCTCGTCAACAACATCCAGTAGACCTAAGTCTTTAGCACAAGGTAGAGATTGAGCAGCAAACGCTTCGTTTAACTCAATCACACCCATGTCTTCAATGGTTAGTCCTGCACGTTTAAGTGCTTTTTGGGTTGCTGGTACTGGGCCGTAACCCATGATTGAAGGATCGCAGCCAGCGATAGCCATAGACTTCACGCGAGCGCGAATCTTAAGGCCAAGTGCGTTAGCTTTCTCTTCGCTCATGATAAGCATTGCAGAAGCACCATCAGACAGAGCTGATGAAGTACCTGCTGTTACTGTGCCGTTTGCTGGGTCAAATACCGGACGCAGCTGGGATAAGCCTTCAACTGTTGTCTCTGGGCGAATGACTTCGTCGTAATCCAGAGTGAACAGAGAACCGTCTGCAGCGTGAGCTTCGGTTGGCAGGATTTCATTTTTGAAACGACCTTCAACCGTAGCTGCTTGAGCGCGAGCATGTGAGCGTGCTGCGAATGCATCTTGGTCTTCACGGCTAATACCGTGCATTTTGCCTAACATCTCAGCGGTTAGCCCCATCATGCCGGCCGCTTTTGCTACGTGTTTTGACATGCCTGGGTGAAAATCAACACCATGGTTCATTGGTACGTGGCCCATGTGCTCCACACCACCAATCAGGCAGATTTCAGCATCACCAACCATGATAGAGCGAGTTGCATCATGCAAAGCTTGCATAGATGAACCACATAAACGGTTGACTGTTACAGCACCAATCTCAATCGGTAGACCAGCAAGCAAGGCAGCGTTACGTGCAACGTTGAAGCCTTGCTCTAGTGTTTGTTGTACACAACCCCAGTAAATATCTTCAATTTCGACAGGGTTTACTTCTGGGTTGCGCTCTAAAATGCCGTTCATCAAATGTGCAGACAGATCTTCAGCACGAGTGTGACGGAAAGCTCCACCTTTGGAACGTCCCATTGGGGTGCGAAGGCAATCAACAACAACTACATTTTTCATTTTGCTATTCCTTTTCCAAATGTGGGTTACAGAGAACTGGCTTGTTGGCTGTCGTAAAAGCTTTCGCCCTTCGCTGCCATATCAAGCAATAGCTGAGGAACTTGGTACATTGCACCTAAGTCTTGGTAGCCTTTCGCCATTTCAACGAAGTTACCAATGCCCACACTGTCTAAGTAGCGGAATACGCCGCCTCTAAATGGAGGGAAGCCTAAACCGTAAACCAGTGCCATATCCGCTTCTTGCGGTGTCGCGATAATGCCTTCTTCTAGACAAAGCACCACTTCGTTGATCATTGGAATCATCACGCGCTGGATAATTGTTTGGTCATCAAAATCTTGTGGTGCTTGACATACGTCAGCCAAGATAGGAAGAATGTCTTCAGAGAAGGTCTTCTTCGGACGACCACGCTTGTCTACGCTGTATGTGTAGAAACCGCTACCGTTTTTCTGACCGTATTTTTCAGCAACGTAAAGTGCATCAATCGCATCACGACCTTCTTTGCCCATACGCTCTGGGAAACCTTGCGCCATCACAGCTTGTGCGTGGTGTGCAGTGTCTAGGCCTACAACGTCTAGTAAGTAAGCCGGGCCCATTGGCCAACCGAACTTGCGCTCCATCACTTTATCGATCTTAGTGAAATCAGCACCGTCGCGTAGCAACATGCTGAAACCGCCAAAGTAAGGGAAAAGTACACGGTTAACGAAGAAGCCTGGGCAGTCGTTAACAACGATTGGGGATTTACCCATCTTCGCTGCGTAAGCAACCACGCGATTGATGGTCTCTTCTGAAGTTTGTTCACCACGGATGATCTCAACCAAAGGCATGCGATGCACAGGGTTAAAGAAGTGCATGCCACAGAAGTTTTCTGGGCGCTTCAGTGATTTCGCTAGCAGGTTGATCGGAATTGTAGAGGTGTTTGATGTTAGAACCGTGTCTTCACCAACCAAACCTTCCACTTCGCTCAGTACTGCTGCTTTTACTTTCGGGTTTTCTACTACTGCTTCAACAATCACATCCGACTGTTCTACACCCGCGTAATGCAGGCTTGGAGTAATAGAAGACAGAATACCTGCCATCTTGAATCCATCTAAGCGACCGCGTGATAAGCGTTTATTCAACAGCTTAGATGCTTCGTTCATACCTAGATCAAGCGATGCTTGTGCGATGTCTTTCATCATCACTGGCACGCCTTTTAGAGCTGATTGGTAAGCAATACCGCCGCCCATGATACCTGCACCAAGTACGGCTGCACGCTCAGTTGCTTTGTTTGCTGACTTACCCGCTTGTTTCGCTAAGCCTTTGATGTACTGGTCATTCAGGAATAAGCCAACTAATGCTTTTGCTTCTTCCGATTTCGCTAGCTTAACGAAGTGCTTACGTTCGATGTCGAGTGCTGCATCGCGATTGCTGCGTGCTGCTTCTTCAATCGCAATCACAGAAGTAATCGGAGCTGGGTAGTGAGGCCCTGCTTTTTGAGCAACTAAGCCCTTCGCCATGGTAAAGCTCATCATCGCTTCGAGTTTGCTTAGTGAAAGCGCTGATGTCTTTTGTTTACGGCGTAGCTGCCAGTCTAATTTTTCATTAGCAGCCAGAGAAATGGTATTGATTGCCGATTCTAGTAACTGGTCTGTTTCAACAATCGCATCTAACAAGCCAACTTTAAGCGCTTCATCTGCACGGCATGCTTTGCCTTGCGTGATAATTTCCATTGCGCTGTCAGCACCGATAACACGAGGTAGGCGTACACAACCACCAAAACCAGGCATGATGCCAAGTTTGGTTTCAGGTAGGCCAATGCTGGTGGTCTTGTCACCGATACGGAAATCGGTAGCGAGTACACATTCACAGCCGCCGCCAAGGGCATGGCCACGCATCATTGAAAGAGTTGGGACAGGAAGGTCTTCGAGCTTGCTGAAGATTGAATTAGCGAATCTTAACCATTCATCAAGTTCTGCTTCTGGCTTAGCAAATAGGCCAAGAAATTCAGTGATGTCTGCGCCTACAATGAACGCGTCTTTGTTTGAAGTTAAGATTAAACCACGTAATCCTGCGTGAGCATTAAGAGCATCTAACGCTTTATCTAGTGATTCTAAAGTAGCAAGGTCGAGTTTGTTTACAGAGGCTGGTGCACAGAAGCTTAATTCCGCAATACCATCTTGTAATTCCTTTACCTGTAGGGTGTTAGCTTGGTAAATCATTGTCTATCTCCATGACATACAATCCACGATTGTTTGAGAGAATCTTGTTATCTTTCTATTATTGTAGAATATCTGGTAAGACCAGTTATCTTAGTCTGTACCTCTGCTTGATTAATTTCAATACATTTTTTAAACAATTGTTTAACATTGTGCGGTGGCACAGATCCTCTAACCCTTATTATTCACGCGTGATACACTTCGTCGCTCTTATTAACTAAGTTAACGATATGAATGAACAGCCTTATTTAATACCTTCTGCGTCGGCTCTGTTTGAAGAAGAGATAAAAAAGAGCGTCTTTATTACGCATCTTGCTCATACTCCAAGTGTTGAAGCTGCAAAACAGTTCGTAGAACAGGTGAAAAAAGAGCATTCTTCAGCACGACATAACTGTTGGGGTTTTGTTGCTGGTCGACCTGAAGACTCAATGCTTTGGGGTTTCAGTGATGATGGTGAACCCTCGGGTACAGCGGGTAAGCCTATCTTGGCGCAACTATCGGGCTCTGGTGTCGGTGAATTAACGGCTGTTGTGACGCGCTACTCTGGCGGAATTAAGCTTGGAACCGGCGGTTTGGTTAAGGCTTACGGCGGTGGCGTACAACAAGCTCTCAAGCTGCTTCAAACTATCGAGAAAAAAATAACCACAAAATTACGGCTAGAGTTAGACTATGGCTTTGTGCCGATCGCACAATCCATCATGGCTCAGCATCAGGCTGTTGAGGTCCAAGCGGATTATGGTGTTCAAGTTGAGCTTATTATTGAAATAGAGCTCCTTCAGGTAGATTCGTTTACCCAAACCATGATCAATAAAAGCGGTGCTAAGGCACTGGTAACGAAAGTCAAAGACAACTAGGAAGTGTGAAGCATTTCGCTTCGTTCAATAGCTCATGCAATTTCGCTCAATTATTCGAATCGTCGGATTATTATTAGCACTTTTTAGTGTATCAATGCTTGCTCCTGCGCTCGTCGCACTGATCTATCGAGATGGTGCGGGTGTGCCATTTGTGACGACCTTCTTCGTTCTCTTATTCTGTGGAGCAACTTGCTGGTTTCCAAACCGACGTTATAAGCATGAATTGAAAGCGCGTGATGGCTTTTTGATTGTTGTTCTGTTTTGGACGGTAATCGGTAGTGCGGGTGCGCTGCCGTTTTTGATCGCCGATAACCCCAATGTGTCGGTAACCGATGCTTTCTTCGAATCCTTCTCTGCATTAACTACGACAGGTGCGACCGTAATTGTCGGCCTCGATGATCTGCCTAAGGCGATTCTTTTTTATCGTCAGTTCCTACAATGGTTTGGTGGTATGGGTATCATCGTATTAGCGGTAGCTATCCTCCCTGTTCTGGGTATCGGTGGTATGCAGTTATATCGTGCTGAAATCCCGGGTCCAGTAAAAGATAGCAAGATGACTCCGCGTATTGCTGAAACGGCAAAAGCGCTTTGGTACATCTACCTGAGCTTAACCATTGCTTGTGCAGTGGCGTTTTGGCTTGCTGGGATGAGCTTCTTTGATGCCATCAGTCATAGCTTCTCTACTATTGCGATTGGTGGCTTCTCGACTCACGATGCGAGCATGGGGTATTTCAATAGCCCTGCGATCAACATGATTACAGTTGTGTTCCTTCTTATATCCGCATGTAACTATTCGCTTCACTTTGCTGCATTTGCTTCAGGTGGTGTGCATCCTAAGTATTATTGGAAAGATCCTGAGTTCCGCGCCTTTATCTTTATTCAGGCAGTACTGTTCTTGGTTTGTTTCTTATTACTGCTCAATTATCACTCTTATGATTCGTACTACGATGCTTTCGACCAAGCCTTGTTCCAAACCGTGTCTATCTCTACGACCGCGGGTTTTACAACGACGGGTTTCTCAGAGTGGCCATTGTTCTTACCCGTACTGCTTTTGTTCTCTTCTTTTATAGGGGGATGTGCAGGTTCTACGGGTGGTGGTATGAAAGTGATTCGAATCTTACTACTTACTCTGCAAGGTGCTCGTGAAATGAAGCGTCTTGTTCACCCACGGGCTGTCTATACCATCAAGGTTGGCGGTTCTGCACTACCACAACGTGTTGTAGATGCGGTCTGGGGCTTCTTCTCTGCATACGCATTAGTGTTTGTGGTTTGTATGCTGGCTCTTATTGCAACTGGTATGGACGAGTTGAGTGCTTTCTCTGCGGTAGCGGCGACATTAAATAACCTTGGCCCGGGCCTTGGTGAAGTCGCGGTGCACTTTGGCGATGTGAACGACAAAGCAAAATGGGTACTTATCGTATCTATGCTGTTTGGCCGATTAGAAATCTTCACCTTATTAATCTTATTGACCCCTACGTTTTGGCGTAGCTAAGGACAACATTGTGGCAAAAGTTCTATTTTTGTATTCAAGCCGTGAAGGGCAGACCAAGAAAATCTTGAACTATATAAAAGAAGAAATGAGTGAGTTCGAATGTGAGCTTCAAGATCTGCACACTATTGGCAAGGTGGACTTTGCTCAGTACGACAGAGTGTTGATTGGCGCATCGATTCGTTATGGCCACCTTAATAAGAAGCTATATCAATTTATTGATGCCAACCTTACTCAGTTGCAATCAAGCAAGGTTGCGTTCTTCTGTGTTAACTTAACGGCGCGTAAAGAAGACCAAGGCAAAGATACACCAGAAGGCAGTGCGTATATTAAGAAGTTCCTTACCAAGTCTCCATGGCAGCCGACTTTAATCGGTGTATTTGCAGGTGCCCTCTATTACCCACGTTATAACTGGTTCGATAGAACCATGATCCGCTTTATTATGAATATGACAGGTGGTGAAACGGATACAACGAAGGAAGTTGAGTACACAAACTGGGAAAAAGTCTCTTTGTTCACTGAAAAACTGAAGAATATGTAAGATAAAAGCCTACTTTTGAGGCGTTTTGAGTTCTTTTTAATCGAACGAATAAAAAAACGAAAAAAACTTAAAAAAGGGCTTGCCAGTGTGATCGAAATCTCTATAATGCCACCTCGCTGACACGG